>JAFECY010000082.1 GCA_018241865.1 Pseudomonadota bacterium
AGATCGATCATCGGCGGCACGCCTTTCAGCGCATCGCGCCAATAAGCAACCTGCTCTTCGTAATACTCGCCGACCAGATGTTGCTTTTGCCAGACGGCGTAATCGCCGTACTGCACTGGCAGCGGCGGCAGTGGGTTTTGCTTGCCCGCCACGAAGGCGTTATACAACAATGACAGTTCGCGGATCAGAATGTCCAACGACCAACCATCCGCCATCGTGTGATGCAGCAGGATGGTCAGCGCGTAGTCATCATCATAAATTTTGTGCAAAACGGCGCGGATCGGCATGTCGTTTTTCAGATCGAACACATGGCGCGCATCGAGTTCGATCTGGCGATCCAACACTTCCTTGTTATGAAAATCCTTGCGCTCGTCGATCTGCAACGCGAACGATACGGGCGGCAACACCTTTTGCGAAGCCGCGCCATTCTCCACCACCAGCACCGTGCGCAAACTTTCGTGTCGCGCCACCAGCGCGGTAAAACTCTGTTTGAGCGCATCGATATCCAGCTTGCCTCTTAAGCGCAAGGCCGCCGGAATGTTGTAGGTGGCGGTGCCGCCTTCCAGTTCGTACAAGAACCAATAGGATTGCTGCTCCAATGACAGCGGCACCAGTTCGTTCGTTTCGCGCGGCGTCACCAACGGCAAGGCGTTGCTGTCCTGCGGCGCTTCGGCGATGCGCTTCGCCAGCGCGGCGATGCTGGTATAGACGAACAAGTCGGCCACCTTCAATTGCACGCCGAAACTTTCCTTGATGCGTGAAATCGCCTGGATCGCCAGCAGAGAATGGCCGCCGAGATCGAAGAAATTGTGATGCACGCCAACCTTGTCGAGATTCAACAGCTCGCACCAAATCGCGGCCAAGGTTTCTTCGGCCGGGTTGCGCGGCGCGACAAATTCGGTTTTGGTCAGTGCGTTGATATCTGGGTCCGGCAGACGTTTGCGATCGACCTTGCCGTTGGCGGTCATCGGGAATTGGTCGAGCGGGATGAAAATCGATGGAATCATGTAAGCCGGCATCGCTTCCACCAGCTTGTTACGCAAGGTTTCAACGCTGAAGCTGAGTTGATCGACCACCAGATAAGCCGCCAAACGCTGGTTGTGGTCGCGGTCTTTATGCACCACGACCACGCTGTCGAGCACGCCGGCCTGCTTCGATAGCGTCGCTTCGATCTCGCCCAATTCGATGCGGAAACCGCGCAGCTTGACCTGATTGTCGATGCGGCCGATGAATTCCAGGTTGCCGTCATTACGCCAGCGCGCCAGATCGCCGGTGGCGTACAGCTTGCCTGCGCCGAAAGGGTTGGCGACGAATTTTTCCTGATTCAACTGCTCACGACCGAGATAGCCACGCCCGACGCCGCGTCCACCGACATACAACTGCCCCGCCACACCGACCGGGGTCGGCTGCATCAATTCATCCAGCACGAACAATTGCACGCCACGCATCGGCTTGCCCATATGCACCACGTCATCTGCCGGGCGCAATTCCGCCATGCTCGAACACACCGTGGTTTCAGAAGGACCATAAGCATTGTAGAAATGCCGGTCTTGCGCCCATTCCTGCATCAAACCAAGCGGGCAATGTTCGCCGGCGACAGTCAGATGCTGTACCGATTGCCACTTGTCACGCTCCAGCACCGCCAGCAAGGCCGGCGGCAAGGTCGCGTGGGTGATACGGTGCTGGCTGACATAGTCCGACAATTCCATGCCCGACTGCGTGACATCGCGCGGCACGATATGCAAGGTCGCGCCGGCACACAATGCCATGAAAATTTCCGAAGTCGCGGCATCGAAGGCGAAAGAAGCGAATTGAATGAGTTGACTATCCGCATCGACATGGAAAAATTCTTTCTGCGCCAGCGCCAGATTGGACAAGCCTTTGTGCATCAACAGCGACGCCTTGGGATTGCCAGTCGAGCCAGAGGTGTAAATCACATAAGCCAGCGCATCCGGCGTCAGGCCGATGGCGTCCGGCACGATGTTGGTCATCGGTTGCGCGGCGAATAAACGCTCGTCGTCGAGGAAAACGGTTTGCTGTCCATTCAACGGCAGCACGTCAGCCAGCGCGCGCTGGGTCAATACCAACGTCACACCGGAATCGTCGAGCAGATAACGCAGGCGTTCAGCCGGATAGCCGGGATCGAACGCGACGTATGCGCCGCCCGCTTTCATGATGCCGAGCAGGCCGATCACCATCTCCGGCGTGCGCTCGACACACAAACCCACCAGCATGTCGGGCTGCACGCCTTGCTCACGTAAAGTATGCGCGACTTGATTGGCGCGGCGGTTCAATTCGTCGTAGCTGATGGTCTGGTCTTTGAAACGCAAAGCCGGCGCATCGGGGCGGCTTGCCGCTTGCGCTTCCACCAGCGTATGACTGCAGACTGGCGCGAAGGCATCGTCGCTAGTGGCGTTGCAGTTTTCCAGCAAGGCCCGTTGATCGCTTTCACCCACCAACGGCAGCCGCTTGATGTAAGCGCCCGGCGTCCGGGCAATCTCGTCGAGCAGCAATCTTAGGCTGTTCGCCAGTCGGCTGATGGTCGCTTCATCGAACAAATCGGTCGCGTATTCCCAGCCGAGCTTCAGGCCGCCTGCGGATTCGACCACGTTCAGGCTCAGGTCGAACTTGGTGGCGCGCGCGGTTTCGCGGATGGCGGAGGTATCGAGCCCGGCGAACTGCAGATGATTTTCGCCGCCGCTCTGGAAAGCCAGCATGACTTGGAACAGTGGATTGATGCTCTGATTGCGCTCGACCTGCAACTCGTGCACCAGCATATCGAATGGCAAGTCCTGATGTTCGTAGGCTTGCGTTAGCGTGGCTTTGCCTTGTTCCAGCAAGTTCAGGAAAGTCGGATTGTCAGAAAAATCGGAACGCAGCACCAGCGTATTGACGAACAAGCCGACCAGCGGCTCCAACGCCACCATGTCGCGGTTGGCGACCGGCGTACCGACTACGATATCGTTTTCGCCGCTGTAACGATGCAGCAGGCTGGCAAACGCCGCATGCAACACCATGAACAAGGTTGCACCGTGGTCGCTGGCGAGTTGCTGCAAACGTGTCGTGACTGCCGCAGGAATCGTTTGCGCGAACACTTTGCCGTCATAACTAGGTTGCGCAGGTCGTGCGCGATCGAGCGGCAGATTATGTACGCTTGGTAAGTTCGCCAGTTCGGCGTTCCACCATGCCAGCAATTGATGCAAGCGTTCGCCGTTCAGCGCCTTGCGCTGCCACGCTGCATAGTCGGCGTATTGACACACCAGTTCCGGCAGCGTTGCCTTACGGTCTTCGACGAAGGCGCTATACAACGCGGACAATTCCCGCACCAGAATGCTGCTCGACCAGCCATCGCTGGCGATGTGATGCATCGTCACCAGCAAGGTGTGGCGCGTGGCGGACAGGCGCATCAGGCTTGCGCGCAACATCAAGTCTTGCGTCAGATCGAAAGGCCTCAGCGCTTCTTGCCGCGCCTGTTCTTCGGCGGCCGCTGCTTGCTGTTGCTCATCCAGATGCGATAGATCGATGCGCTGGAGCGCGAAGTCGGCCGACGCGCGGATGATCTGGAACGGCAAGCCGTCCGCGCTCGCATAAACGGTGCGCAGGATTTCGTGACGATCGATAAAGGCATCGAAGGCGCGTTCCAGCGCTGTCACGTTTAGCTCACCGCTGAAATCGATGGCCGCCGGCATGTTGTACTGCGCCGAGTTGCCGTCAATCTGGTTGACGATCCACAGGCGTTGTTGGGCGTGCGACAAGGCCAGCGGCCTATGTGCTGAATCGCGCAACACGCGCTCGATTGCTTGGTGTTCGATGCCGGCAGCGCGATCAATCAACGCAGCCAGCACGTGCAATTCCTGTGCCTCGAAAACGTGACGGATCGGGAATGCAATCTGCCAACGCTCGCGCACCTGCGCCACCATGCGCGCCGCCAGCAACGAATGGCCGCCGATGGCGAAGAAGTTCGACTTGGCATGGACTTCACCGACTTCCAGAATGCGAATCCAGATATCGGCCAGCGCTTGCTCGGTCGGCGTTTCCAAGGCTTGGTATTCGGTGAAATTCGGCTTGACCGGTTCCGGCAAAGCCTTGCGATCGACCTTGCCGCTATTGTTCAGCGGCAGCGCCGGCAGATGGACGAACACCGAAGGCACCATGTATTCCGGCAGTTCCTTCGACAGGCGAATACGCAGGTCGTCGAGCGACATTTTCTCGTCGTCGCTGACCACATACGCCACCAAGCGTTGACCAACATCGCCCCCCTTCACTGCCACCGCGCTATCTTGGACGCCAGCCTGACGCGCCAGTACCGCCTCGATCTCGCCCAGTTCTATACGAAAGCCGCGTATCTTGATCTGTTCATCGGCTCGCGCTAAAAACTCCAATTGACCATTGGCCGTATAGCGCACCAAGTCGCCGGTCTTGTACAGCTTCGGACTGTCGCCCCTGTTGAAGGGATTGTCGATGAAGCGCTCTGCGGTCAACTCCGGTTGATGTACATAGCCGGAACTCAAACCAGCACCGGCGATGTACAGTTCACCCGGCACGCCGACCGGCACCAGCGCATGGCGCGCATCGAGCACATAGAATTGCGTGTTGCTGACCGGCTTTCCGATCGGCACATAGCCTTGCGCCTGATCGGGCAAGGTCGCACAATCGAAAGAACTGGCGTTGATGGTGCACTCGGTCGGGCCGTACAAGTTGACCACCTTGCCGGCGAGATGCAAAGCCTGCTTAGCCAGATCGACCGGCAAGGCTTCGCCGCCGAGAAAAATGCGGCGCAACGTCGTGACCTTCGCTATCTCCGGCACGCTCAGCATGGCGCGCAGCAAGGCCGGCACCGCCTGCAGCACCGTGATCTTTTCCTCGATCAAGGCATTGACCAGATAGTGCACATCCCTGTGTCCATCCGGCGCTGCCATGACCAATTGCGCGCCGCTCACCAACGGCGCCCAGATTTCCCACACCGAAGCGTCGAAGCTGAATGGCGTCTTCTGGAACACGCGGTCGTTCTGCTGCAGCGGGAACTGATTCAACACCCAGCCCATCTGGTTGCAGATCGCCGCATGGCTGATGGTCACGCCCTTCGGTTTGCCGGTCGAGCCGGAGGTGTAGATCACATAGGCGATCGCCTCTTTCGGCACAGCCAGCGCGGGCGGCGTCGCCGGCCACGCATCCAGCGCCTGCGGGTCTTGCGCATCGAGCACGATTGCGGTCACGCCGGGAATGTCGAAGCGCGCCTGCAGTTGCGGCCGCGTAATCAGCAGCGTCGCCTGTGAATGTTCCAGCATGTACGCCAGACGTTCTTGCGGATAACTCGGATCGAGCGGCACGTAAGCGCCACCTGCTTTGAGGATGGCGATCATGCCGACCACCATGTCGAGCGAACGCTCGATGCACAACGCGATCAGCGAATTGCCGCTCACGCCCTTTTCGATCAAGTAATGCGCGAGTCGGTTGGCGCGTGCATCGAGTTCGGCAAACGTCAGTTGCGCCGCGCCGGCGCTGACCGCCACCGCATCCGGCGTCGCCTTTACTTGACGCGCGAACAGTTCATGCAAACGATCCGGCTGGCGGAACGTTTTCTCGGTATCGTTCCATAGTTCGAGCAAGGTGTGGCGTTCATCGGCGTCGAGCAATGCCAGCGAGCCGAGGCGCGCATCCGGTGCTTTGACGATCTCGACCAGCAAGCGCTTGAAATGCGCGGACAGACGCAGGATGGTCAACTCATCGAACAAATCGGTTTTGTATTCCAGATGGCCGGCCAGTCCTTCCGCACCTTCAAACAGTTCCAGCGTGATATCGAATTTCGACGTCACCGAAGCAATCTCATCCTTGTGTACGTCCACACCCGATAACATCAAGGTACCGGGGTCGGCGTCCTGCAGCACGAACATCACTTGGAATAATGGCGAAGTCGCCAGATCGCGCTCCGGCTGCACCAGATCGACCACTTTCTCGAATGGCAAATCCTGATGCGCGTAAGCATCGACCGTTACCTTGCGCAACTGTTGCAGCACGTCTTTGAATACCGGATTGCCGCCGTAATTGGCACGCAAAGCCAAGGTATTGACGAAAAAACCCATCAGGTTTTTTGTCTCGATCAAGGTGCGGTTGGCAATCGGCGTGCCGACGCAGATGTCGTCCTGGCCGCTGTACTTGTGCAGCAAGGTACCGAACGCCGCCAGCAAGGTCATGTACAAAGTCACGCCCTGCGCTTTGCTCACGTCCTTCAGTTGCTGCGTCAACTCCGCATCGAGATGCAGCGGAATCGAATGGCCGGCATACGTCAACGCGGCAGGTCGAATTTTGTCGGTCGCCAACGTGATCGGTTGCACGCCTTGCAGTTGTTCTTTCCAGTAATCTTCCTGACGCTGCAACACCTCGCCGCGCAGGTAGTCGCGTTGCCAGGCAGCGTAATCGGCATATTGCACCGGCAGCGGCGGCAACGGCGACCCCTGTCCCTTGGTGTAGGCCGCGTACAGCGCCGACAGCTCGTTCATCAAGACCGCAATCGACCAGCCGTCCGAAATGATGTGATGCATGCACACCACCAGCGCATGCGCGCCGTCCGGCTGCTTGTACACCGTGGCGCGAAACAGGATGTCTTGCGACAGATCGAAGACGAATTGCCATTCTTTCGCAATCGCATCGTCCAGTTCCGCTTGGCTGCGATCGCTCAGATCGACCACCGACAGTTTCCAATCGTGCGGATCGCCGATTATCTGCTGCGGCGCGTAATGCTCGACGACGAAGCGGGTGCGCAGCGATTCGTGGCGGCGATAGATTTCCTGGAAGCTGCGGTCGAGCGCCGCCACGTCCAGCGCGCCGCTGATCCGTAACACACCGGCAATGTTGTACAAGGCGCTCGGCTCGTACTGCATCAGGAACCACATGCGTTGCTGGGCGAAGGACAGTTCACGACGCTGTTGTCCGTCCTCCAGCGGCACGATGCGCTGACGCTTGCCGGCCGGATCGCGCAGCTTCGCATGCAACGCCGTCGCTAAGGCGTTCACCGTTTCGCAAGCGAACACATCCTGTACTTGCAAGTTGATGTCGAGCTCGTCCGCCACCCGCGCGGCGATCTGCGTCAGCGCCAGCGAATCGAGACCATAGGCGATGACGGCGGTGTCGCGGTCGATGGCGCTGGCCGGCATGCGAGCAAAGGCGGCAAACAACGTCGCCAGATAATCGGCCAAGAAATTTGTTTTGCCATGCTCCGATTGCGCTTGCCAAGCTTCGCGGTCGAAAACCTGCAACGCGTCAACAGTGATGTCCGCCGACTTGTCGATGCGGCCGATGGCTTCGATCTCGCCAGCCAAATACATGCGCTTGCAAGCTTGGCGCTGCACCTTGCCGCTGGATGTTTTCGGCAACTGCCCCGGCTTGATGAAAACGATGCTTTGCACTTGCAGCTCGTGGTTCAGCACCACCGCTTGCTGCAATGCGCGCGCCAGCGCATCGGGGTCGAAGGAGCGCAAATGCGTGCGACGCACTTCCAGCACCACCACCAGTTGCTCCTCGCCGCCCTCTTCCACCGTGAACACCGCCGCGCCGTTCGGCATGAAGGCTTCGTGGCTATCAAATGCGGTCAGCTCGATATCTTGCGGGTAGTGGTTCATGCCGCGAATAATCACCACGTCCTTCAGGCGTCCGGCGATGTAGAGCTCGCCTGCATGTAGGAAACCGAGGTCGCCGGTACGCAGCAACGGGCCGTCTTTGCTATCAGCCGTATAGGCGGCAAAGGTGGCCGTAGTGGCTTCCGGTCTTTGCCAGTAGCCCTTGGCATTGCTGTCGCCCTTCACCCAAATTTCACCGATTTCGCCATCGGCGCAGCGTTGCATGGTTTCCGGGTTGACGATCAGCACGCCCTGCTCGCCACGCGCATGGCCACAGCTCACCAGTTCATGTGCGGCCGACGAACCGGCGGCGACCGGCACCGCGCGATTTTGCTTTAGCTGTGCTTCATCGAAGCAGGTCGTGCGGCCACCCTTGCCCGGCTCGACACCGGTAATCAGCAAGGTGGTTTCGGCCATGCCGTAACAGGCGTAATGCGCCGCCGGGTTGAAACCACAGACGGCGAATTTTTGACTGAAGGCGCGCAAGGTGTCAGGGCGAATCGGTTCCGCGCCGTTGAAGGCGACCTTCAGCGAACGCAAATCGAGTTGTGCGAGGTCTTCATCTTTGATGCTGCTCACGCACAAGTCGTAAGCGAAATTCGGCCCGCCGCTGGTGGTGGCCTTGTATTGCGTAATCGCTTCCAGCCAGCGCAGCGGACGTTGCAAGAAAGAGGCCGGCGCCATCAACGTCGAGGGAATGCCGGCATAAATCGGCTGCAGCACATTGCCGATCAAACCCATGTCGTGAAACAGCGGCAACCAGCCAACCACCACCGTTTCCGGCCCGTGCCCCATGGCTTCGTAAATACTGCGCGAGTTGGCAAGCAGGTTGCCGTGACTGACCATCACGCCTTTCGGATCGCCGGTCGAACCGGAGGTGTATTGCAAGAAAGCGATGTCGTCGGCCTGCACTAGCGGCAAGGACAAGCCTTCGGCGGCTTCCTCCACCAACGCATCGGTGATGACCCAAGCCAGCGATTGCAATTCCTCGACGGCGGCAAACTGCGGTTCCGCGATCTGCCGAGTTTGCGTATCGGTCAAGGCCACGCGCGCCTGGCAATTTTGTACCAGCGCTTTCAAGCGCCCTAGTTTCTGATTGCGCTTGGGCGGATAACCGGGCACGGCAATCACGCCGGCATACAGACAGCCGAGCCAAGCGCTAATGAAATCAAGGCCGGAGGGATACAACATCAGCGCCCGGTCGCCCGGTTGGCACAGCTTCAACAATGCTGCAGCGGTTTGCCGAGCGCGGGTATCGAGTTGCTGGTAGGTGAGAGTTTCGACGGCAACGCCGTCGGCGGGATAAGACAGAAAGCGGAAAGCCACGGCATCGGGCTGAACGGTCGCGCGCCAAGACAGTAGATCGACTAAGGTCTTGATCTGTTCAGGGAATGCAGCAGCCATGTATTTTCCTCACTTAAGCAACAGCATGCGTTAGAGCGAGTCTCCCTGTTTGCCAGCCTGTGGGCAACTGATGATCAGGCATGCCGTGCTGATCTACCCACAATGTGCAAACTTATCATTATGTTGCAGTGCAGTATAAAGAATTTCGCTGCACCGCACCATAAGAAAAGAGCAATTTTTTCTGTCATTTAACGAGTTCAGCACAGCTATTTCACAATTGACAATTACAAGAACTCGCGACTACCATCTTGCACCAAAGAAATGAGCAAAGACAACGCCTATCCTCGCCCGTTGCAAACGGCATACGGATCGTGACCTTTGCCCAAACAAGGCCGCATCAGAGGCCACAGGAGACCGCACCATGAGCATAGCCGCCGCGACCGACACCGCGCTGTATAAAGTAATCGTCAATCAAGAGGAGCAGTATTCCCTCTGGCCCGCCCACAAGCCCAGCGCGCCGGGATGGCGAGATGCCGGCAGCATGGGCAGCGAGGTAGAATGCCTCGCCTATATCAAGGAAATCTGGACCGACATGCGCCCGCGCGCCCTGCGCGACATGATGGCCGATCAGCAGGATCAACAGTAAGGCCACCCAGCGGCGGCCGGAAAATCAACTACGCGCTACCGCACACCGCTATCGATGCACGCACCAGCCAACCACACCTTCCTGCGCCCGCGCCCTGCCCTCAATCCGCGTCTGCGTCTGATCTGCTTTCCCTATGCCGGCGGCTCCGCCACTGTGTACCACCCTTGGGCTGCTGCCGTTCCGGCCGATATCGAACTGATCGCCGTGCAATACCCCGGCCGCGCCACCCGCCTGCGCGAAGCGCCCTGCACCGATCTCGCCGCGCTGCTGGACGATATCGAACGCGCCATTCCGCCCCTGCTCGACCGCCCCTTTGCCTTCTTCGGTCACAGCATGGGCGCCACCGTCGCCTACGAATTAGCGCGTCGCCTGCAACTTGCCGGCAAGCCCTTGCCGCAATACCTGTTCTTATCCGGCCGCAGCGCACCACAATTGCCTGTCACACGCAAACCGATCCACGCTTTGCCGGAAGGCGAGTTCCTCGACGCCATGCGCAACATGAACGGCACGCCGGCGGAAATTCTCGAACACCGCGAACTCATGGAGATGATGCTGCCCATCATCCGTGCCGATTTTCAGGCGCTGGAAACCTGGCAGCATCACGACGCACCCATGCTCGCTATCCCGATGTCGATGTTCGGCGGCATCGCCGACGCCGCCGTACCGATGGAAAACCTCGACGCTTGGAGCGCCTGCACCAGCGGGAAAATGAAGCGCCACATGTTCCCCGGCGATCATTTTTTCCTGCATCAACACTACCCGGCCATGCTCAACATCATCACGCGAGCGCTCGACAGTGCATGATCCTGCCCTTCTAGCCGCGCTGGAGCGCCAACCTCACGTCTGGTACGCCTGGTCTGAGCGCATGCCGCTACCGGCACTGGCCGAGCGTTATCTGTCCTTGCTAGATGCAGAAGAAACCGCGCGCTACCACCGCTTCTATTTCGACAAAGACCGTCAACATTACCTCGCTGCCCACGCCCTGCTGCGCCTGACGCTGTCGCGCTATGCGCCGCTACACCCGCAAGCATGGCGTTTCGAGCGCGGGGCGAAAGGCAAACCCGACATCGCCGCCGACATGGGGCTGCCGCGCCTGCGTTTCAATCTCAGCCATACCCAAGGACTGGTCGCCTGCGTCATCGCGCTGGACTGCCGCTGCGGCATCGACGTGGAACACCAACGCAGCATGCGCGACATGCACGGCGTCGCGGAAACAGTATTCTCGACAGCGGAAATCGCTTGGCTGCGAACGCAACCGGAAGAAAAACAAGCGGAAACTTTCTTCACCTTCTGGACTTTGAAAGAAGCCTATATCAAGGCCACCGGCGAAGGCTTGTCAGCACCGCTGCAAAATATCAGCTTCGATATTGCCAACCCATCGATTGCCGTGACGTTCGGGCAAGCGGTTGCGGATGAAACCGCGCACTGGACGCTGCAGCACTGGAAACTAGCGAACGGCCATCAACTTGCTGTTGCCGCCGATATGCGTACTATCGGAGCGACGCAAATGCATGAATGGGATTTATCCGCAAAATAGATTGCAGCACTAGCCGGCTTTCAGCCGCACTTTTCGCTTTACACGGCCAATTTTCAGGGCACAAGAATAAACGTATCTCTACATTAAAGGATGGTAAAAAATGAAACGAATAATTCCATGGTGCGCAATGATTTCTGCACCGATAATTTTTACCGGCTGCTTGGCGACCTCGCCATTAACAGAGGCAAACATCGGCCGAGAGCAACCTTTAGTAGATTTGGTCATGTCCAGCCAAGTGACTGGAAATACTATGCTGCCATATTACGAAACAACAAAATCTGTATTCTGCGGACTATTGCCGTTGACTAGTGTCGCTGCGGAAAAGGCAATTACCAAAACGCTGCAAGAAGGGGTGGACGTCAATCAACGCTGTCGCCCTGATGCCGGAGACTATGGATTACCTTTGGATGTCATTGTTCGCTGGATCGGCTATTCAAGTGAACCCGGCGCGAACTATGATCTCGTCAAAATTAAGCAATTCATTTCTCGCGCAGAGATTTTGCTCCAGCGAGGCGCTAAAACTGCTCATTTCGCGATAAAACAAGATGCGCAAAAATCGGACGGCATGACGATGAGTATGAATGATGTCTTAAAAGAAGCCTCGACATTTACCGACGCCGTCGTTGCGCAAAAAAAATACAGCGAACAAATCCGGCGCGAAGCGGAGCAGAAGAAATTTTTCAATCTAGAAGCAATCGCCGCAGCACTGCAAATCGTCGGAATGGCGGCGAATAATTACGCGGCATCGCGCGGGGGATTGGCGGTCGCTCCAGCTTTGATTCGCCCCGTTAACGTGGATACCGCGGCAGTAACTGCTGCAAAGGCCACATCGCAACCAATCCCTGCAACCAAGTCACAAAGCCTCCCTGCTACCGCAGGACTGCAATCCGGCAAGGCAACGTCTAACGGCACAGAAGGTAAGGACATTTACGAGCCAAACCCGGACTTCGGCGGCAGGATATGGTTCTACGGCGGAGGTGAAGGACGTCGAAAACCGGTTTCAAATCGTGCTGACGCATGCCAACAGGCGGAGCGAGACAGAGAAGAACAAATAGCGATCAACGCACGCGATCGCCGCGATTCCGGCGTCGAACGGCGATCTGCCTGCGCGTGCAGCTACAGCGCCAGAAATGACGCGTGGTTCTGCAGAGTGTGGTACTTACCGAAAAACAGCGGTGCTATGCAATCATCAACGCGATAATTATGTTCTGCTGATGGTGGTGAAGTGCATCTCGACGTAGTCAGTTCAGTACAACATCTACGTCTAGATCACCCTCTGCCCGCTCGCATCAAAAAATGGTATAAAGTTACCCATCAGACATTTTTCTTGCCGACGATGTGCGCATCGTCGGCATACAGGAATACCGGAGTTTGTCATGAAAGATCTCCCTTTCGAGAAAGTATCGCCTGCTGAGGCGAAAGCGGCCACCGATCTGGAGTTGGATGCACCTAAGCCGCCAGCAAGACATTTTTCGCCGCAACGCGAGGGACGGGAACCGCAGCGTCCAGATGTAAAGGAGTTGTTTCCTTGGATACAGCAATTGCCGCCAGATGTACGTCCCAAAGCGTTGATTGTGCAGTATGCACGCATCGCCAATAAGCTGGCGAAGCTCTGGAAACAGCCGGTCGCGTGTGAGAAATATTTTAATGAATTGATGCTGGACGAGCGCGGCGACCGCAAAGGTTTTCCGCCCGAGGTGGCATTGGAACTGGCTGCCTTGCAGGGGTATTTCAGCACCCATGTGATGGTGCATCACTTCGGTGTATGGGGTGAGCGCATCGGCGAGTAATTGCTGAATAAGCGCACGGCTCCCTCTCCCTGCCTTACATTTTGCCGGCCTTCTTCAGGCGGTAAGTCAATCCTTCCGCAATATCTTTGAATCCGAACTGGTTGGCGAAGTCGATGGCTGTCAAGCCAGCTTCGTTGCGCAAGGTCGCGTCGGCTCCGCCGTCGAGCAACAACTTGACCGTCAGGATATGGCCGCCGCGCGCGGCCATCATCATGGGCGTCGTTTTGTTAGGCGATTCGGCGTTGATATCCGCGCCTTTTTTCATCAGCATTTGCGCGATTTCGTTGTTGCCAATGGCGGCAGCGTAATGCAACGCGGTCCAACCGGAGCGATTGACCGCTGCACCTTTGTTCAACAGTGTTTCCACCGCGCCTTGGTTCCCTTTGAACGCGGCGATCATCAACACGTTGTCACCGTTGCGCGCTTTGACTTCGAGATCGATATTGGGCTGATTGAGCAACAGTTTGAATATTTTCGTCGAGCCTTCACGCAGGGCGAGCATCAAGCCGGTTTCACCACGCTCTTCTTCGATCAAATTGGGGTCGAGTCCACGATTGAGCAGAGAAGTCATCGATTCGACATTGTCGGTCTTGATCGCGTTGAAAAAATCTTCATAGGCGCCGGCGTGTGCAAGCGGCGACAAACAGAGCATCAACGCCAGCAAATAAAAATGGCGTCGAATAAAACAAGAAAGGAGCGTCATAGCGGTGGTCGTGCAGTCTTGAATAAGGTGAAAAAATTTTCGCTGGTTTGCCGGCCGACCTGCTCTAGCGGAACATCTTTGATCCGCGCAATGTATTCGGCGACATGCCGAACCCAAGCTGGTTCGTTGGTCTTACCGCGATGTGGCATCGGTGCCAGATAAGGCGAGTCGGTTTCGATCAGCATTTTTTCCAGCGGCACTTGCAGCGCCACCGCTTGCAACTCTTTCGCGCTCTTGAAGGTGACGATGCCGGAAAAAGAAATGTAGAAACCCATTTCCATCGCCGCGTTGGCCACGGCTTGCGATTCGGTGAAGCAGTGCATGACGCCGCCTGGGCCGCCTGCTTGGGTGCCTGCCCCTTCTTCGCGCATGATGCGTATGGTGTCTTCGGATGCGGCGCGGGTGTGGATAATCAACGGCTTACCGGTCGCGCGCGCAACGCGGATATGAATACGAAAACGCTCTCGCTGCCATTCCAAGTCGCCTTCGAGCCGGTAATAATCCAGTCCGGTTTCGCCGATGGCGACGATCTTGGGATGGTCAGCCAGCCGCACGAGTTCTTCGACGCTAGGCTCGGGCGTATCGGGATAATCGGGGTGAACGCCGATCGAGGCAAAGATATGCGCATGCTGTTCCGCTAATTGCAGGACGCGGGGGAAACCCGGCAGATCGACCGACACGCACAAGGCATGGCTGACTTGGTTCTCGCGCATGTTGGCCAGAATTTCGGGCAGACGTTGCGCCAGATCGGGGAAATCGATGTGACAGTGAGAATCGATGAACATGGCGCTATTGTACCTTCGCGCCACCGTTCTTTATGCGCCGGCAACGCGTTTGCCCGCGACCGGAACGCCATCGTCAGAGCGTATGCGTCGCGCGCACC
>JAFECY010000083.1 GCA_018241865.1 Pseudomonadota bacterium
AGACCCGCCTGTGCCGCTTTTGCCGGCATCCCGAACCTTATGGTTCAAGGTGGTCACAGTTAGTTCAATTTCGGGTTCATCGGACTAGCGACGCGCACGCCCATCGAACAAATTTCCGCGACCTATGCACATAAATGGTTCAAGGAATATATGACAATCGCGAACACGGCAGGAGTCTTTAGTCTCCCCTCAAACAAATCGCTTGTCAAACGATTTCAGAGGAATCAGAAAAGATTTTCCTGCGGCGCAAGCGCGGCATCGAGCACCGTATGCATCGCGGAAATTTTTTGTTTCACTTCCGCCAATGTCATGTCCGACAAGGGGCCGTTGTGCGTCTTGGTGGAAAGAAATTCCGCCGCGATGCCGAGCGCCGCCATCACCGCGATGCGGTCATTGCCCTTGACCTTGCCGCCATCGCGGATAGCACACATTTTTTCATCCAGATAAGACACCGCCTGCTGCAGCGCGGCCTCCTCGCCTTCCTTGCACGCCAGTTTGTAAGACTGCCCCATGATGGTGACATTGAGCTGGCTCATACCGCCTCCTCATCAGGCGTTGCCGCCGACATCTGCGCCAACAATGCCGCCACGCGCTGATGCGCCTCGTCCATGCGCCGCGCCAGATCGGTATTCTCCGCAGTCAGCGCAGCGGAACCGACGCGCAGCGCCGCGTTTTCCCGGCGCAAAGCCTGCGTCAACGCAGCCAGCTCGCTAATTTTTTCGGAGAGTTGATGAAATTCGGAAATCATTTCGCCACTATAGAGGCGCGGAGGAAATTTCGTCAATAGATTCAAACGCTTGGCAGCGGTATTTCAACAAACTTCCGCAATTGAATCGCCGACAAGAACAAAGCGACAAGAATTGGCGGAGCGCTATGCGCCGTATTACACTATGACAACCGTGGGGCGGTAGCTCAGCTGGGAGAGCGTCGCGTTCGCAATGCGAAGGTCGGGAGTTCGATCCTCCTCCGCTCCACCATCGGAAGTCTTTGAATTTCAAGGATTTTTCCGATGGAACAAAAACTTTGCCGCCACAGCGGGAAACGCATCTCGGCTCTGCTCACTCAATTCCTTTCCACCATCCCACCATCCGCCGCGATCAATGCCGAACGGATTGCTTTACCCGGGAACAAAGTTTGCACCAGCGTGCGATAACGGCCGAGCTGGGCGCGATGGGCGTCGTGGCTGGTTTCCTGCAAGGTGCGCTTGTAATCGAGTATCCAGATTTCTTCATCGAACACCACTAAGCGATCGAGTCGAGCGTAGCCTTCGTCGGTGGCGATCTCCATTTCATTGTGCGCTTCGCGGTAGTGGGCGGGATTGAAGTAGCGTTCTAGTTCTGGCGATTGCAATATGTTTTGCGCTTGCATGTGCACGGCGCGCGCGGTCTTGCGCGTGCAGGGCAGCCAATCAGCAATGACGTCTTCCGGCGGCAGCGTGGGCGGCCATGCGTTAGCGCGACCAGCAGCGGGGACGATGCGTTCTAGCAAGGCATGCAGGGCGATGCCTTCGGCAATGGCATCGCTGTGCGGTTCGCGCGACGGCAGGGCGGCGGGCATGGTGGTCGGCGCATACAAGCGCAACGTGAACGCGCCGGCTTGCGGATCGGCGTCGAGCGCATTGTTGGCATCCGGCTCGAAGGCCGGCACGTGCAGCAGGCGGTGGTACCAGCTTGCATCAGCAATGCCGCCGGCATCGACTTTTCGTCCGTCCGCGACGCCGCTGACAATCAGCAGTCGGCGGGCGCGGGTGGCGGCAACGTAGAGCAAATTCCAATCTTCTTGCTGCCGGAAGGTTTCTTCTTCTGCAAACAGCGCGTCGCGCGCGGCGCCGCGTTCGCTTTTGCGTTCAAAGGCGGAGAAATGTTCCGGCGCAGCAGCATCCTGCGGCCAATTGCACAGAATGCCGAGATTGTCATTGGGCGGTTCGCTGTGATTCGCGTCGAGCAGCAACACCACGTCGGCTTCCAGCCCCTTGGCGCTGTGCACTGTGAGGATGCGCACGGCGTCGGTGGCGACGTCGATGTCGGCTTCGTTGGGTGCGTCGGATTGCTCACCTTGCTGCAGGTTGTGCAGGGCGTCGATGAATTTCGGCAGGCTGGGATAGCGGCCGGCGTCGAGATTGAGCGCCAGCGCGACGAAGGCGTCGATGTTGCCACGCACTTGCTCGCGCAGTAGTGGCGGCGCGGCTTCGGCGTAGCGCGGCATCACTTGGCCTTGGTGCAAGACCCTATCCAGCAGATCATGTACCGGCAGGTGCGGCGCTTGTTCCAACCAATGCGCGAGCAGTGTGACGGCGCGAGTCAGCGCCGGCGAATCTGCCGCACCTGCCTGCAGACGCTGCCACCAGTCCGGTTCGCGGCGTTGCGCCAGCGCGATCAGCTCGTCGTCGCTGGCGGAAAACAGCGGCGACTTCAACACATGCGCCAGTGCGCGATCGTCGGTTGGCGTAGTCAGAAAACCGAGCAGCGCCAGTAGGTCGAGAATTTCCAGCGCGTTAAGCAGACCGCCGCGCCGGTCGGAGACGAAAGGAATGCCGGCTTCGCGCAAGGCGATTTCATAAGCGCGCAAATGTGTGCGCTTTTTCACCAGCAACATACATTCCCGCCACGGTAGCACCTCACCATTTTCAATTTGTAATTGCTGTCGCGCTTGCAGCAGCGCCCGTGCCGCCTGATGCGCTTCGTCGAGTCGGCGCGCGTCTTCGTCTTCCGGTAGCGGCGTGGTCAGCGGATCGCGTAGGAAAAAAGCTTGCGCGTCTTTCGATTTTTCCCCTTTGCTATCGGTGTCCACTGCTATCAGCGGCAACCGCCACACCGCGCCCTCTTGCTCGGAAGCCGTGGTTTGCGCGGCATAGATCGGGTTCGCCGTCATGCCCACATTGAGCGCGGCGACGATGGTGTGCGCATTGCGTCTGGTCTGCCTAGCCTTGAGTATGTGCGCGCCTTGCCGGCGGAGTAGATCGACCGCAGCGGTAAAGACGCGTTGGTCGGCGCGGCGGAATCGGTAAATCGATTGCTTGGGATCGCCGACGATGAACACGCTAGGGCGCTGTGTATCGGCACCGTAAGCATCGAGCCAAGCGCGCACGATCCCCCATTGCAGTGGGTTGGTGTCTTGGAATTCGTCGAGCAAAATATGTTTGTAGCGCGCATCAAGCCGGCTGTGCAAATAAGCAGCGTGCGCTTCGTCGGTCAGCAAGCGCCAGACATGCCATTCGAGATCAGCGAAATCGAACACGCGCCGCTCGGCTTTGATTTGCTGGTAACAATCCAGATATGCGCTGCCAGCAAGGAATAAACTGCGATTCAACGCCAACACCGCCGGTTCGCTGCCGCGTCGGTTCAGTTGTTGCAGCGAGGCGGCAGCCGCATGGATTGCCTGCTCGAAGGATGCGATGGCATGTTCACCGAAATGCGCTTCGATCACTTTCAAAAATTTCCCACGTCGATGATCGTTGCTGCGCGGCTTACCTTTATCGTCAAAAAATTGCGCACACAATTGCGCAAACGATGCGAGATTCGGCCCATCTGTGATGGCGCTTTCAATTAACGTGGCGCGCTTCTGATTGGTAGCCGTACCCTGCCCCAGCAAACGCGCAATGTCGATGAGGCGTTCGCACAGTGCCGCGTCCTGCCACAGCGTCAAGCGCGCATCGCGCTCGCCATCTTCGCCGCACAAGTCTTCCAGCCACGCCATCGGTTCACCTTGCGTGCGCGCGACCCACCATTCGGCGCGTTTTTCGATAAAGGCCTTCAGCAGTTTGAAGCTTGTGCTATCACCGACCTGCACGTACAGCGCTTGCAGTGCCGCACGCGCCGCGTCGTTTTCTGCATCATTCAAGCCTTGCATGAAACGGCCATAAGCCTCGCTCAGCAGTTCGCCGGTTTGCTCGCTCAAGGCATAGCCATGCGGCACGCCTGCCGCCAGCGGCGCCAGCTTAATCAAACGATTGAACCAACTGTGAAAGGTATTGACCGACAAGCCTTGCGGACTGGCTAGCACGCGAGCGTATAGCGCGCGCGCGCGCGGCAGCAGTTGCGGAAAATTTTCCTCTTCCACACCACGCTCGCGCAGCAAGCTGCAGACTTCCTGCTCCGGCAATAAAGCCAGTTCGCGCAACAACGACAACAAGCGGCTTTGCATTTCCTGCGCAGCTTTGCGGGTGAAAGTAATCGCCAGCAACTCGGCTGGTTCGGCACCTGCCAGCAACAGGCGCAAC
>JAFECY010000084.1 GCA_018241865.1 Pseudomonadota bacterium
CGTGATTTTATTGCCCAACTAAAAGCTTTGGGTGAGCTCAAAACGGTGACGGCTCCAGTGTCGCCCTACCTAGAGATGACCGAAATCTGCGACCGCACCCTGCGCGCAGGCGGGCCGGCGCTCCTGTTCGAGCAAGCGAGCGGCTACGACATGCCGGTGCTGGGCAATCTATTCGGCACGCCGCGCCGGGTGGCACTCGGCATGGGGGCGGAAGATGTCAGCGAACTGCGCAAGATCGGCCAAGTGCTGGCGATGCTGAAGGAGCCGGAGCCGCCCAAGGGTTTCAAGGACGTGCTGGGTTTAACTTCGCTGGTGAAGTCGCTGTGGGACATGGCGCCGAAAGAGCAGCGTTCTGCACCTTGCCAAGACGTAGTCTGGGAAGCGAACGATGTCGATCTGGCAAAGCTGCCGATTCAGCATTGCTGGCCGGGCGACATCGCCCCGCTGATTACATGGGGGCTGGTGATTACCAAGGGGCCGAACAAGAAGCGGCAAAACCTCGGCATCTACCGCCAGCAAGTCATCGGTCGCAACAAGCTAATCATGCGCTGGCTGGCGCAGCGCGGCGGCGCGCTCGATTTTCGCGAGCATGGCATCGCCCATCCCGGCCAGCCGTACCCGATTGCCGTTGCTCTCGGCGCCGACCCCGCTACGATATTAGGTGCAGTAACCCCGGTACCGGACAGCCTATCCGAATACCAGTTCGCCGGCCTCCTGCGCGGCAGCCGCACCGAACTGGTCAAAGCCATCGGCAGCGAATTGCGGGTGCCGGCCTCGGCCGAGATCGTGCTGGAAGGGCATATCTACCCGGACGCCAGCCATCCCAGCGGCTATGAGCACGCGCTCGAAGGTCCGTTCGGCGACCACACCGGCTATTACAACGAACAGGAATGGTTCCCGGTCTTTACCGTGGACCGCATCACCATGCGGCGCGACCCGATCTACCACTCCACGTATACAGGCAAGCCGCCGGACGAGCCGGCCGTGCTCGGGGTGGCGCTGAACGAAGTCTTCATCCCGCTATTACAGAAGCAGTTCGCCGAAATCACCGATTTCTACCTGCCGCCGGAAGGCTGCAGCTACCGCATGGCGGTGGTGCAAATGAAAAAATCCTATCCGGGCCATGCCAAACGGGTCATGTTCGGGGTCTGGAGCTTCCTGCGCCAGTTCATGTACACCAAGTTCATCGTGGTGGTGGATGAAGATGTCAACATTCGCGATTGGAAGGAAGTGATCTGGGCCATCACCACCCGGGTCGATCCGGCGCGCGACACGACCCTGATCGACAATACGCCGATCGATTACCTTGATTTTGCCTCGCCGGTCAGCGGCCTCGGCAGCAAGATGGGGATCGACGCCACCAACAAGTGGCCGGGCGAAACTAGCCGCGAGTGGGGACGGACGATTGCGATGAGTGAGGAGGTGAAGAAGAAGGTGGATCGGATTTGGCAGGAGTTGGGGATTTAGCAGGAGAAGGGCGGTTGGTACGAGGTATCTGTTCCTGTTTGACTGTTGTCAGTAATTCGAGCGCCGTGTAAATTCCAAAAATGAAAATTAAACCGGGTAACTCGCTATGAAAAACCTCCTCGCTGCCGGAGCAGGCTTGGCAGCTATTCTTTTTTTTCTGTGTGTAGTAGGTTTATTCCCTGCTTTTATCATGTGGGCAATTTGCGATGGGCACGGTTTCCTTCCGTACTCTTTGGCTGCCTTGGCTCCGACAAGTTATTACGCAAAAGTAGCCGCCAAACATGCGCAAAAAACAGAGTCGCCCAAGCAAGCATTGTTTGGTTGGATTCCATTTGCACTGAATTGCATTCTTATTTATGTGGTGTGGGGTGAAATCGCATCATGTCATTAGTCCCCATCCCCCATTACTGGTAAAATTCGCCCCGGCGGGCCCCTGCGCATTGTGGCTTGGTCAATCTGGTCAGGTCGGGAACGAAGCAGCCACAGCCGATCCCCACAAGTGCCGCAGACAAGGCTCGCCTTCTTTCTTCCGCGTTTTCCGCATCGTTTCTTCTGCAGGGCAAGCTGGCATGCTTGCGGGCAATCCAGTACCATTGCCCTCCATTACGGACTTCTCGCTTCAGTCTCTTCATGGCGGTGAATAAAAAAATTTGCATCACAGGCGTAATCGCTTTGGCGGCGGTGGCCGGCGCTTATTGGGTCTGGCAAGGCAAATCCGATGCCGACGGCAAGAAGGCGCGCAGCCAGGTGCAAGTCATCAAGAGCGGCATCGCCGAGCAGAAGGCGGTGCCGGTCGTCATCAGCACCAATGGCTATGTCGCGGCGATCAATACCGTCGATGTGCGGCCACAAGTGCAGAATGTCGTGCGCACCGTGCACGTGCGGGAAGGGCAGGACGTGCGCGCCGGGCAATTGCTGTTTACGCTGGATCAGCGTGGCGATGCCGCTAATCTGGAAAAGGCGCAGGCGCAGGTGGCGCGTGACCGTGCCGATCTGGCGGAGGCGGAAGCCAGCCTGAAACGTAATCAGGAGTTGTTGGCAAAGAATTTTGTCTCGCAGGCGGTGGTCGATACCGCGCGCGCTAAAGTCGATTCCCTGCGCGGCGCGTTGAAGGCCGATCAGGCGGCGGCGCAAGCCAGCAATGTCAGCTTGGGTTTCAATCAGATCAGCGCCAGCATCGCTGGCCGGCTCGGCGCGATCAGCGTGCATCCGGGCAGTTTGGCGCAGCCCGCCGGTGCGCCGCTGGTCACCATCGCTCAGATCGATCCGATTTCTGTCAGTTTTTCGGTGCCGGAAGACCAGCTTGCCGCCATCCGCGCCAGTTATCCGAAGGGCGATGCGCCGGTGACGGTGCAATTGCAGGACAAGCAGGAATTGCAAGGCACGCTGTATTTCATCGATAACGCCGCCGATACCCAAAGCGGCACCATACGCATGAAGGCGACATTCGATAATGGCGCGCGCAAGTTGTGGCCCGGCACCTACGCCAATGTAAAAATGGTGGCGCGCACCTTGCCTGCTGCCGTCGTCATTCCGGCGCAAGCCATCGTCACCGGCCCGGCTGACAAGTTCGTGTATGTCGTGCAGCCGGACGAGACGGTCAAGATGCAAAAGATCGACGTCATCCATATCGACGATGGTCTGGCGGCAATCAGTGGCATCAAGGTCGGTGCGCGCGTGGTCATCGAAGGCGCGCAAAATTTGCGACCCGGCGTCAAGGTGAAAGAAGTGCAGGCGGAAAAGAGTGACGCCGGCAAAGACAGCGCCGCCAAATAAGCCGGACACGACCGTGAATATTTCGGAACTCTGTATACGCCGCCCGGTCATGACCGTATTGCTGTCGGTGGCGATCGTTGTGCTTGGCATCTTTGCCTATGCCAAGCTGCCGATTGCGGCGCTGCCCAGCTATAACACGCCGGTCATCAATGTCACGGCCGCGCTGCCCGGCGCGAGTCCTGAAATCATGGCGGCATCGGTCGCCACGCCGCTGGAAAAGCAGTTCTCCACCATCGCTGGCCTAGCGACCATCAGCTCTACCAATACGCTCGGCAATACTTCGATCACGCTCGAATTCAATCCCGACCGCGACATCGACGCCGCCGCAGTCGATGTGCAGGCGGCCTTGCTGCGCGCACAGCGCAGCCTGCCGCCGGAAATGACTTCGCTGCCCGGTTACCGCAAGGTCAACCCGGCCGACCTGTCGGTGCTGCTGGTGGTGCTGACTTCGCCGTCGCTGTCGCTGTCCGAGCTGAATGATTATGCGGAAAACCTGATTTCGCCTTCGCTTTCGATCATCGACGGCGTGGCGCAGGTCAACGTCTTCAGTCAGCGCCGCTACGCGGTACGCATCAAGGCGCGCCCTGACCAACTGGCGGCGCGCAACATGACGCTGGACGAACTGGCCAGCGCGATCCGCGCAGCCAATGCCAATAGCCCGGTCGGCGTGCTCGACGGTCCGCGCCAGAGTTTGACCTTGCAAGCCAACAAGCAATTGCCGAACGCCGCCGCCTTCCGCGACATCGTCGTCAGCAGTCGCGACGGCTTGTCGGTGCGGCTGCGCGACGTGGCCGATGTCGAGGATAGCGTCGAATCGGCCAAGAGCGGCAGTTGGGCGAATGGCGAACCGTCGATCATCCTCGGCATTCAACGCCAACCGAATGCCAATACCGTGGCGGTAGTGGACGCAGTGAAAGCGACCCTGCCGCAATTCAAGGCGCAGATGCCGAACTCGATCAACCTCACGGTGTTGAACGACCGCTCGACATCGGTGCGTGATGCCATTCATGACGTCAAATTCACATTGCTGCTGACGATTGCGTTGGTGGTGCTGGTGATTTTCCTGTTTTTGAAACACTTGTCGGCAACCGCGATTCCGGCTTTGTCGCTACCGATTTCGTTGATCGGTTGCTTCGCCTTGATGCAAGCCTTCGGTTACAGTCTCAACAATATTTCGCTGTTGGGGATCACCATCGCGGTGGGTCTGGTGGTGGATGACGCCATCGTCATGCTGGAAAACATCGTGCGCCACATGGAGGAAGGCATGGGCGCGATGGAAGCCGCGCTCAAGGGTTCGCGCGAAATGGGTTTCACCATCATGTCGATTTCGATTTCGCTGGTGGCGGTGTTCATTCCGATTTTTTACATGCCCGGCGTGATCGGCTTGATGTTCCATGAATTCGCCGCTGTGGTATCGCTGGCCATCATGGTGTCGGCCTTCGTTTCACTGTCGCTGGTGCCGATGCTGTGCA
>JAFECY010000085.1 GCA_018241865.1 Pseudomonadota bacterium
CGGGAGCGAACGAAGACACGATCAGTGATACCGGCGCAGTAACCGACTTGTCACCACCCTCGTCTTTCCAGGTAGTGCGCATCGACAGGGAATCCTTGCCGACCGGGATCGATACGCCCAGCGCCGGGCACAATTCCATGCCGACTGCCTTGACGGTATCGAACAGCGCAGCGTCCTGCCCCGGCTGGCCGCAAGCCGCCATCCAGTTGGCCGACAGCTTGATATCGGAAATGTCGGCAATCGACGCAGCGGCGATATTGGTGATCGCCTCGGCCACCGCCATGCGGCCGGAAGCGGCGGCGTTGATGACCGCCAGCGGCGTGCGTTCGCCCATCGCCATCGCTTCGCCGCGATAGCCTTCAAAGCTCATGGTGGTGACCGCGCAATCGGCCACCGGCACTTGCCAGGGGCCGACCATCTGGTCGCGCACGGTGGTGGCACCGACAGTACGGTCGCCGATGGTAATCAGGAAGGACTTGTCGCCCACGGTCGGCAAGCGCAGCACGCGCAGTGAAGCGTCTAGCAAATCGATGCCGGTCAAATCGACCGGCGGCAATGCGCGCTGCACATGTTGTACGTCGCGATGCATCTTGGGCGGCTTGCCCAACAAAACTTCCATCGGCATATCGACCGGATAGTTGTCGTGCTGCGGATCGACCACTTTCAACTGACGTTCTTCGGTCGCGCTGCCAACCACGGCAAACAGGCAGCGCTCGCGTTCGCAGAGGTACTGGAACTGTTCCAGCCGCTCCGGCGCAATCGCCAGCACATAGCGTTCTTGCGATTCGTTGCTCCAGATTTCCTTGGGAGCCATGCCGGATTCTTCCAGCGGTATTTTGCGCAGATCGAACAAGGCGCCACGCTTGGCATCGTTGGTGATTTCGGGGAAAGCATTGGACAAACCGCCCGCGCCGACATCATGAATCGACAGGATGGGATTGTCGTCGCCCATTGCCCAGCAGGCGTTGATGACTTCCTGCGCGCGCCGTTCCATTTCCGGGTTGCCGCGCTGAACCGAATCGAAATCGAGGTCGGCGGTGTTCGCGCCGGTCGTCATCGAAGACGCGGCGCTGCCGCCCATGCCGATGCGCATGCCGGGACCGCCAAGCTGGATTAACAAACTGCCGACCGGCAGGTCGTTCTTCTTGGTGTGCTTGGCCGAGATATTGCCCATGCCGCCGGCGATCATGATCGGCTTGTGATAACCGGCGACTTGGCCGCCGACGTTCTGCTCATAGGTGCGGAAGTAACCGCCCAGGTTGGGACGGCCGAATTCATTGTTGAACGCCGCGCCGCCGATGGGGCCGTCGATCATAATCTGTAGCGGCGAAGCAATACGGTCCGGCTTGCCGTAGATGGCGGCGCTGCCCGGCTCGCGTTGCGTCAGCGGCTCGGTGACGTCGCGGGCGTTTTCCCAAGCTTGCACCGCATGGGTAATCATCAGGTTGGAAACGGTGAAGCCGGTCAGGCCGGCCTTCGGTTTTGCACCGCGCCCGGTCGCGCCTTCGTCGCGAATTTCGCCACCCGCGCCAGTGGAAGCGCCTGGAAAAGGTGAAATCGCAGTCGGGTGGTTGTGCGTCTCCACCTTCATCAGAATGTGGGTCAGCTCTTCCGATGCCTCGTACACATTGCCGCTCATCGCACCGCGCGGATAGAAGCGCGATACGGTTGCGCCTTCGATGACCGAGGAGTTGTCGCTATATGCCACCACCGTGCCCTTCGGCTGCAACTGGTGGGTATTTTTAATCATGGCGAACAGCGACTTGTCTTGCTTGACGCCGTCGATGGTCCAATCGGCATTAAAAATTTTGTGACGGCAATGTTCGCTATTGGCTTGGGCAAACATCATCAACTCGACATCGGTCGGATTGCGCTTGGCTTGCGTGAAAGCGTTGACCAAGTAATCGATTTCGTCGTCCGATAACGCCAAACCGAGGTCGGTATTGGCCTGCTGCAGCGACGCTTTGCCGCCGGTCAGCACGTCAACGAAAGCCAGCGGCTTGGCTTCCAGTTCGCGGAACAGGCCAGCCGCGTCGTTGGCGCTACGCAGCACCGATTCGGTCATGCGATCGTGCAGCAGCGCCGCCACTTCATCCGTATGCGCCAGTTTCTTCGCACCGCCCAGCAAGCCGGATTTCACCTGCACGAAATACACCACGCCGCGCTCGATGCGCTTGATATGCGCCATGCCGCAGTTGTGCGCAATATCGGTCGCCTTGCTGGCCCAAGGCGAAATCGTGCCGAAGCGCGGGATGACGACGAATTGCTCGCCCTCTTCCTTGCTATCGAAGACATCGCCATAAGTCAGCAATGCTTTCAAACGCCCCACATCATCGTCGGCAAGCGCGTGTGCGGCATCGATGAAATGCAGGTAGCGCCCAGTGACGCCGGTGATGGCGGGATCGACCGCTTGCAGTTTCGACAAAAGACCTTGGGTACGGAAGGTGGACAGGGCGTTGGAGCCCGGCAGAATCAGCATGGCGAGAGCGGAATGGAGGCGGCAGTCGGGCGGGTTTGTCCGGCTTGCAGCGGGTTGAATCGGAAAGCGTGATTATACCGCGAGCCGGCCTCGGCACCGCTCCCTAGCGACTGGTTTGATTGATGAAAATCCAGCTATCGCCGATGCGTTTTTCACTCTTGAAGCGGGCGAAATGCGGGTCGGCCTCGAAATCCTTGCGCGTCGCATCCAGCACCACCACCGCAAGCGGCTTGGTTTCCGCCCGTTTGGCGATGGTGGCAGCGGAAACCATGATTTCATTGCGGCGCAGTTTGTTGCCCCAGTACAGATCATTGCTGACGCTGTCGATCACGCCGACCGGCTGCTTCAAATAGAACGGCAGTGAAGATTGCTTCTCGAATTCGCGATACAGGTACACCTCGCGCTCTGGCAACTTGGTCTGCAGGTACGTAGCAGTCTGCTTAGTCGATATCCAAGGCTCCAGCGCCAGCAATACCGCCAGCAACGCTCCGGTGATCCACAGCGGCAACGTCAAATACGCCAGCACACCGATGCGTGGCAAGCGCCATGCCACGACCGCGCTCAGCAAGCCCAACACGGCGATGCCGACCAGCATACCGATGACGAATGGCGTCTGCGCCATGCCAAGAATGCGCAGCCCTTCGTGCACTGCCATCTTCGCTGCCGCGCCGATGGCAGCCAAGGCCAACAAGGCAACAAGCAAGCCGGGCAACACCCGCCCCGCTATCGTCAAACCATTTCTGTCCTCGACGGCCAACGCCAGATGCAAGGCCGCGAACGGCATCACTGCCACCAGATAGTAATTCGCCTTGGCGCTGGAAATCGAAAAAAACAGCAGCGGCATCAACCACGCCAGCCAAAGGAAGCTACGCAAATGCGGCAGCTCAGGCTCTAGCGTCTGCCGCTTGCGTGCCAGCATTCCCAATAGAAGCAAAGACCACGGGAACAGATAGAGCAGCATGCGCGGCAAGTAATACCACCACGGTCCGCTGTAATAATCATGCGGTTCACGCTGGCCGAGGAAGCGCAGCACATGCTCGTTGATGAAATAAAACCAAGCGAAAATCGGCTCGACCATGCTGGCAGCCACATGCCAAGGCACGGCGATGACGAGGAATACCAACAATGCCCACGGTTCCAGACATTGGATGACATCGCGCCAGATCGCCGCCGGACTGCGGCTGACAAGGATGCGCCACGACACCAGAACCAGTCCGAACAGAATCAACGCCACCAGTCCCTTGGCGAGCAAGGCCAGCGCGAGACAGGCGTAAGACCAGCGCAGATGTGCGGCGCGTTGGTGCAGGAAATAAAGATAAGCATGCATCAGCGCCGCCGTTAGCAGCGCGGTCAGCAGCATGTCGAACATCAACACGCGCGACATCGCCGTCACGCCGATACCGCTGACGAAGACAATCGCCGCCAGCCGTCCCGCCTGCGGCCGCGCCAGCGTACGGCCGAACCACAGCAGCAGCGCAACGCAAGCCAGCGAAGACAAAGCCGGCACCAATCGCGCCGACCATTCCGACACGCCGAACACAGCGAACGATAGCGCCGTCAACCAGTACAGCAAAGGCGGCTTCTCCATGTAAGGCAAGCCGTTCAGATGTGGAATGATCCAAGCACGCCAGTCGTGTGCCGCCAGCATCTCGCGCGGGATTTCCGCGTACAGACCTTCGTTGTTATCGAGAATGGCGGAGCTGCCGAGCAAGGCCAGCACGCACAACAGCGCGACCGCCCAGACCAGCCAGAGCGGAATGCGAAGCCTGCGAAATTCCTTGATTTCCCTGCCGTGATCCATCGGTATCTTGTCTGCGGGTGAAAAAGCATGGCATTTTCTCACGAACCGAGCGCACCGCAGACAAGATCGAACCAATCACCGCATGCAATCCGTGTCACAAATCCACAGCCTCCGGCATGCTATAGTCGCACCTCTTCGCGCGCGGCATTGCTCGCGCAACAGCCTTGACAAATTATTGACGTGACACAAAAGCAGATTGCAGTAATTGGCGGTGGCGTCATCGGCGTTTGTACCGCCTACTTCCTCGCCGAAGCCGGACATCAAGTGGTGCTGGTCGAGCGCCTCAGTAACGTCGCCGAAAAAGCCAGTTTCGGCAATGCCGGCGTGGTCGCTCCCGGCTATGTCATGCCTTGGGCCGCGCCCGGCATGCCGAAAAAAATCCTGTCTTACCTATTTAAATCGGAAGCGCCGGTGTTGCTGAAGCCGACGCTCGACCGCGCGCTGTGGCGCTGGGTGCGGATGTGGCTGGCCGAATGCGAGATCGACCGTTTCCGCATCAACAAAGCGCGCATGCAGCGCATCGCTCTCTACAGCCGCGATGTGCTAGGTCAATTGCGCCAGCATTACCAGCTTGAATACGAACAGACCCAAGGCTATCTGCAACTGTTCCGCACCGAACTCGATGTGCAGATGGCGCAACCGGCGCTCGCCATGCTGGCCGAAAACAATGTCACGCACCAGATGGTCGATGCCGACCAAGCGCGCATCATCGAACCGGCGCTATCGAAAAACACGCCGTTGGCCGGCGGCCTGTACTTGCCGAATGACGAAGCTGGCAACTGCCCGCTGTTCGCCAAGCAGTTACGCGGCATCGCGCAAGGCATGGGCGTGGAATTTTATTTCGGCAGCGAGGTAACGTCCATCGCGCCGGAAGGCAATCGCATCAGCTTCCGCATCGACGAGCGTGACTTCAGCGCCGACGCCGTGGTAGTCGCCGCCGGCATCGACAGCACCCGCCTGCTGGCGCCGCTCGGCATCAAGGTGCCGCTCTATCCGATTAAAGGCTACGCCGCGACAGCGGCAATCCGCAACTACGAAGACGCACCCAATGGCGCATTGATGGACGAATCCTTCAAAGTCGCCATCACCCGCATGGGCAGCCGCATCCGCATCGCCGGCATGGCCGAACTCGGCTCCACCACGCCCGCGCTGCACGCCGCCGCTCTGCGTACTTTGGCCAAGGTTGGCGAAGACTGGTTCCCCGACGCCGCCAACTACAACACCGCCAACTTCTGGTCCGGCGTGCGGCCGATGCTACCGGACGGCCCGCCCTTATTGGGCGCAACACCGATCAAAAATCTTTACATCAACATCGGCCACGGCTCGACCGGCTGGGCAATGGCTGCGGGCAGTGGATTGGTGCTGGCCGATATCGTTTCCGGGCGCGTGCCGGAAATCGACATGGATGGATTGACGCTGGCGCGTTACGGTTGAGCGGTCTTCGACTCAGAGCGCAAGAAATTCATTTTTGATTTCTGCCGACAGTAGGCGCTTGATGACCCAAGCGCAGAATCCCACGGTAATCGGTGCCGACAAAACGCGTGGTTTACTCGCTGCTTTACCCCGCTTTTCTGGCGTCTATCAGCTCACCATTTTCTTCAAACTGAAGGTACAGGCGAATTGGCTGGTCGTGTTCTAGCAAATTATCGCTGTGAATTACACGCTCTGAGCTTTCTCTCACTTTGCTCTCCAAACTCTCGACAACGATCATGCACTTGCTATTGAGGTTCTTCTCGCGAATTTCTAGTGTACTATTTTTGTTCCAAAATGCTTTTACATCAGCAATCTCATTTTTCAGATTTTTTTCAAGATGCGGTGCGAGACCCAAAAAAGAATCGATGGATTTTTGAATGCTGGCTCGGCGAGCCATCTTAAGCTCGGGATCGCCCGGAAACAGTGACAAAACATGCCAAGCCGCAATTCTGGTCTTCAGACAAAGCGACATATCTCCAGCAACATCATCAAGTTCGGATATTTTCTTTCCAATGTCGTTTGTAAGCTCTTTTGTGCCGAATTTTTCTATGTGTTCAACTTTTTTGTCGATCCTCTGGCTACATTCTATTTCGAGATGATGTTGGATTTCGAGCAAATCACGCTCGCAGCTCTCCAGATTGATCCTTGATGAATCTGGAAGGTCGCCTCCTTTGATGGCCAAATAAATTTGCCCAAGATAATCATAGGTTGCCAGCACTCGTGATTTTCTCTGGTTTGCAAGGAATTGGGAGATGTGCTGAATCCCCTCCTTGATTTCGTCAAGTTTTCTGCTGATATCTGCAAGATGCTTCTGGGCGACAACAACGGATGCGATTTGCCAGATTGCAGCTGCGTTGATCATGTTCTGAAGATTATTCAACTCGAAAAGATGAGCTTGTTCCACAATGTTTTTGCCATTCATTGCGAATGCCCGCAGACCATTCCCATCTGCTGCTCGAACTAAATCGCCATTGATGACGACTTCCATTATTTTTTTCCCAGACGCCTCACCAGCCACCAACAAGGAAGGTGCCGCCTGACACAAGGCGCTTAAGCGGCTAATGTTTTTATCGCTTTTTACATCTAACGGCTGGGCTTTTGCGAAGTTATTGATTGCTGAAATCGCTTCAATCGTCACGAGTGGTGAAGCTGGATTGCTTCCAATCACAATTCGATTCAGAAGTACGGGCACGGGTTGCTGATTTTCTGGTACGTCTGGCTCCTGTTCTGGAATCAGAACTGCCGATCTTTGAGAAAGGTCTTTTCCCTTGCGGAAAATTACCCAAGCCACTGTGATAAGCAGCAACAAACCCAACCAGCTAAAAATATTGATATCCATAATTTGCCGCCAACTTTGGAAACAGGGGATGCCAAATGCCGAAATATCAGTCGCCTTAATTCCCGACTTCTGAGTAACAGCAAAAAACCTCACGCATTTATACCAGCTTAATATCACATGAGAAAGCCACAAACCTATCAGCAGCATTCCCATCCCGCAATGGCATAATCCTCACATTCTCCGCCCATCGCAAGCCCCATGCCACCACTCTACCCGGTAGCCGCAATCCGCCAAATCGAACAAGCCGCGCAAGCCAGCCTGCCGCCCACCACCCTGCTGCAGCGCGCCGGCGCGGCAGCGGCGGAGGCGGCGTTGGCCATGCTGAACTACTCCGCTGCCGGCACGGCCATCCTGATACTGGCCGGACCCGGCAACAATGGCGGCGATGCACTGGAAGCGGCTTGGTATCTGGATCGTGCCGGGGCGGATGTCACCGTGGTCCTGTTCGCTGACCCTGCTGCCTTGCCAACGGATGCGCGGCAAGCCCTAGCGCGGGCGCAAACCGGCTCGACTGTGTTCCTGGCTCCCGAGGATTTCCCCTCCACTGCGGGAACGGCGTGGACGCTGGCCATCGACGGTTTGTTCGGTATCGGCCTGACGCGCCCGATTGCTGGAACCTTGCGCGACGCCGTGGACTATCTCAACGCCCTGTCTTGCCCGATTCTCTCGCTCGATGTGCCGAGCGGCCTGGATGCCGACACCGGCAACATCGTCGGACCGGATGGGGTCGCGGTGCATGCCAGCCGAACCCTCACCTTCATCGCCGACAAACCGGGCTTGCATACCGCCGACGGCCGCGATTGTGCTGGCGTTGTGTCGGTGGTCATGCTGGGCATCGACGCTGCCTTGCTGCCGCCGTCGCCAATCTATATGAATCAACCCGAACTATTCATTCACGTCTTGCCGAAACGTGCACACAACACGCACAAGGGTAGCTACGGCGATGTCGCTGTACTTGGCGGCGCGCACAGCATGGCCGGTGCGCCGGTGCTGGCGGCACGTGCCGCCGCGCATTGTGGTGCGGGGCGCGTGTTCGCCGGCTTTGTCGATGCGGCTCCTGCCTATGACAACCTGCAGCCGGAACTGATGTTTCGCGCTGCCGGCGAACTGGACTTGGCGGGCAAGGTGCTGGTCGCCGGCCCCGGCATGGGCATGTCGCGTGCAGCGAACGATTTGCTGGCGCAAACCTTGCACGCCGCTTCCGCCATCGTGCTCGATGCCGATGCGCTGAACCTGATCGCCGCCGAGCCGGGCCTGCAGCAGAAAACCGCGCAACGTCGCGCCGCCACATTGATGACGCCGCATCCGCTGGAAGCAGCGCGGCTGCTAAACACGTCAGTGGGACAAGTGCAAACCGACCGTTTACAAGCCGCATGCGAACTCGCGCAGCGTTTCAATGCCGTGGTCGTCCTGAAAGGTTCGGGCAGCGTGATCGCGCGGCCGGACGGTATGGCCGTCATCAACGCCACCGGCAACCCCGCGTTGGCTACCGCCGGCAGCGGCGATGTGCTGGCCGGTGTTTGTGGCGCTTTACTGGCACAAGGCATCCCGGTATGGGAAACGGCGCTGGCCGCCGTCTGGCTGCACGGCCAGGCTGCTGACAATCTAGTGGAACAGGGCGTCGGACCGATTGGTTTAGTCGCCAGCGAATTACCTGTAGCGATCCGCGCCGCATTGAATCGGCTGCATGGCAAAATACCTGCTTGATCTGCTTCATTATCTGCTGAGTGACACCCTGTAATCGGAGATTCCCGCCATGCAAATTGGCCTTTGCCTGTTGAGAACAGGCCAAAAAATAAAATGGCTGGTGCAGTGTTATGCGATTGCCTTCTTCGCATCGAGCGCGCATGCCGCTTCCGTCAACGTGTTGGTGCTGGGCGATAGCCTGTCTGCTGAACACGGCTTGCAGCGCGGTAGCGGCTGGGTGGCACTGATGCAAGGCAGGCTGATTGCCGACAAGCTGGATGTCGGCGTCGTCAATGCCAGTATCAGCGGCGAAACCGCCTTCGGCGGCGCGAAGCGTCTGCCGCAACTGCTGGCTAAACATCGTCCGGCGCTAGTCATCATCCAACTCGGCGTCAACGACGGCTTTCGCGGCTTGCCGGTCGCCTCGATCGAAGCCAATTTGATGACGATGATCCAAGCAACGCAAAAAAGCGGCGCGCGCGTTCTGCTGGCCGGCATGCGTTTGCCACCGAAGTATGACAAAGACTATGCCGCAGCATTTGCCGCCTTGTTTCCTCGTGTCGCCCAAGAGCACAGTGTGGCGCTCGTGCCCTTCATCTTGGAAGGCGTAGCCGGCAAGCCCGAACTGTTTCAAGCCGACCGCCTGCATCCAACCGCCGAGGCGCAAACCCTGATTTTGAACAACGTCTGGCCTCACCTAAAGCCGCTGCTGAAATGAATCCATGAAATACCCCGCCCTACTGCCCTTCGCAGACATCCTGCCGGAACTCGATCGCTTCGACGCCATCATCGATGCGCGCAGCCCGTCCGAATTTGCCGAAGACCACATCCCCGGCGCGATCAATTGCCCTGTGCTGGACGATGCCGAGCGTGCCCGCATCGGCACGCTGTACAAGCAAACCAATCCATTTGAAGCTAAAAAAATCGGCGCGACGCTGGTGGCGCGCAACATCGCCGCGCACATCGAGGCGCAATTTCTCGACAAACCACGCGACTGGAAACCGTTGATCTATTGCTGGCGGGGCGGTAATCGCAGCGGCGCGATGGCGCTGATTTTCGCCAAGATCGGTTGGCCGGCCAGACAGCTCGACGGCGGTTACAAAGACTATCGCCGCCATGTGAGTATCGCGTTGGGCGAATTAGCAGAAAAATTTTCATTCAAGGTCGTCTGCGGCACCACCGGCAGCGGCAAAAGCCGTCTGCTGCAAACGTTAGCGGCACAAGGCGCGCAAGTGCTCGATTTGGAACAACTGGCCGCGCACCGCGGCTCCGTACTCGGCAATCTACCGAGCGAGCCGCAACCAAGCCAAAAAATGTTCGAGAGTCGAATTTGGGATACGCTGCGGCGCTTCGACACCGCAAAGCCGGTCTTCGTCGAATCGGAAAGCAAGAAAGTCGGCAACCTGCGCGTGCCCGATGCGTTGATGGAACGCATGCGCGCTTCACCCTGCATCGCAGTCACGATATCGGTAGCCAACCGAGTGCAATTGCTGATGGAAGACTACGCGCATTTCGTCGTGAATCCGACCAGCCTGAATACGCAACTGGATTGCCTCGTGCAATTGCATGGCCGCGAGACGATTGCGCGCTGGCACGGCATGGCGGATGCGGGGCAGATGGAAACGCTGGTGGCCGAGCTGCTGGAAAAACATTACGACCCGGCCTATCTACGCTCGATTGGTCGCAACTTCGTGCAATACGACAAGGCCTTGACACTGACGCTGGAACAGATCACGCCGACAGCCTTCGCCGACGCGGCACGACGTTTGCACACCGGCTGAACTTCGCACCATACAGACACGTCGTCGCCAGCACGATGCTGCACGAAAAAAGCCGCTCAATGAGCGGCTTTTTTATCGAGAGCAAAATCGGATTATTTCATCGCCGGTTTGTCGTCATTATCGGTCTTGACGTTGAACGGCTTTAGAATTTTGACCTTGGCTTTTTGCTTCAGCATTTCCAAATAAGCATAGGTTTCCTGCGCGCCGATGCCGTTACCGATCTGTTGTGCCTCGTTCTTGCGACGCGCAGCATCTAGGGTGGCTGGCTGCGCGACCTTGGCGATGCGGTACACAGCGAAACCTTGCGGCGTTTCTGCGCTGGCGTAGGCTGGCAGTTTGCTCACGTCGGCTTTCATCACAGCGCCGAAGGCGACGAAATCCATGCCTTCATTCTTGATGCGAGAAATTTGCTTCGTCTCGCCAAAACCGGCCGCATCATCTTTAGCCTTCAACGCCGTCAAACGGGCTTCGCCTGCTTGTTTCGCCAGCTTGGCCGCTTCTTGTTGCACCACACGCTCGCGTACAGTGGCTTGCACTTCCTCAAAAGGTTTTTGCGTCGCTGCTTTGTATTCAACGACACGGCCGGCGATCAAGGTATTCGGTCCGATCTGAATCGCCAGCGTGTTGCGTTTGTTCTTGACCGTATCGTCGGAAAACAAAGCCTCTAGAAACTTGGGATCGTTATACGGCAGATTCGGCGCCAACGTCGGGTTGGGCTGACGACCGATGTGCTCGATCGTTTCGATCTTCAGCTTCAATTTGTCGGCCACCGGCTTCAGGCTGTCCGACTGGTCTTCCACCGTGTTGCGGAACAGTTCGGCCGAATCGGAAAACTTGCGGCTGGCGAGTTGTTTTTTGATTTCGGCAGTCAGTTCAGGTTTCACTTCTTCCAACGGTTTGATCGAGCCCGGTTTGATACCAGTCAGTTGAATGATGTGATAGCCGAAATCCGACTGCACCAGATCACTGATCTCGCCTTCCTTCAATTTATACACTGCATCCTCGAAAGGCTTGACCATCGCCTTGTGGCCGAAAAAGCCCAAGTCGCCGCCTTTCTCTGCAGAGCCGGGGTCTTGTGAATTTTCTTTCGCCAGCTTGGCAAAGCTGGAAGGTGATTTTTTCAACTCGGCCAACAACTTCTCAGCCTTGGCCTTGGCAGCCGCTTTGTCGGCATCGCTGGCGCTCTTGTTGACAGCGATCAGGATATGACTGGCGCGGCGCTGTTCATCGACCGTGAAGCGTTGCTTGTTGCTTTCATAGTAGGACTTGATTTCATCATCGCTCACGTTGACTTGCGCGGCGATGGTGGCGCTATCGAGCACAACATATTCCGCTTTCGCTTGCTCCGGCACGGCGAACAAGGCGCCATTTTTGGCGTAAAAATCTTTGAGCATGGCGTCAGTCACTTTAACCTGCGCCACGTAGTCGGCATTCTTGAACAACTGCTGTTGCACGTCGCGCTGCTGATCGTTGATGTCAGAAATCCGGCTGGCGACAGTTTTCGGCGCGAAGGCGGTGGTTTGTACGGCCGCATTCAACTGCTGCACCGCCAAGTCCTGACGCAGACGTTCCTCGAAAATAGCGGGCGTCATATTTTGCGCAGCCAGCAATGCCTTGTAGGTGTCGTTGTCGAACTTGCCGTCCGGCGTCGTCAAACCTTCCATACCCATGATGGATTGCTGCAAAGCTTGGTCAGAGGTTGTCAGACGGCTGTGCACCACTTCTGCAGCCAGTGCGCGCTGAGCGATCAGCCCTTCGAGAATGCCCTGCTTTGCTTCCGGCGTGTCGAATGCTTTCGGATCGAGCTTGCCACCGAACATTTCCCGCATGCGATCCAGTTGGCGGCGATGCGCATCGTCCCACTCCTGCTGCGTGATCGGCTGGCCGGCAACCGTGGCAATCGCATTACCGTCATCACGAATACGTGAATAACCTTCCAAACCAAAAAACACGAAAGAAGGAAAAATCAGAAGAAGCAGCACGAGCTGCATCAAGCGTTGATGCGTACGGATGAAATCAAACATGGGCAACCTATCTCGGACAGAATGCGGATTTTACCGCATAAAAAAAGGCGAACTTGCGTTCGCCTTTTCTGGTTTTGGCGGAGTGGACGGGACTCGAACCCGCGACCCCCGGCGTGACAGGCCGGTATTCTAA
>JAFECY010000086.1 GCA_018241865.1 Pseudomonadota bacterium
ACGATGTCAGGTTGGCCGGCTTTTCCGCCGGCAAGATCGGTTTCTTCATGTATCCGCAGGCCGAATCCCACGGCCAGACCTATGATTCGCTCGACCCCGATGGATTCAAATATACGATCAGTTCACGGGCAATCTAAATTTGGCCGAGCAGAAATCAAGGCGCGCTAACCGTCATGTCCCAACCGACAAAATCTGAATTGCCGTTGCGGGAATCGCCTAGCGGCGAGCACAAGAAGCTGGGGCTGATGGCGCTGGCGGTGGTGTCGTCGATTGCGGCATCGACTTGTTGTTTGTTGCCGCTGGTGTTGGTGCTGGCGGGCATCACGGGCGCATGGATGACGAGTTTGAGAATCTTGGAGCCGGTAACGCCGCTGCTCAATGGGATAGCGGTGGCCACCTTGATTTGGGCGGGTTATTTGGTTTTTCGTCCACAGAAAGAATGTGCTGTTCCGCAGGGCGCGACGTGCGGCGAATCGCGGCGTTCCACCAAATGGATTTTTCTTGCTTGTGCCACGTTCGTCGCAGCACTTCTGATTTTTCCGCTCATCGCACCATATTTTTATTGAAGGCGATCATTATGCAAACACGCACACTCATGTTGCTGGCTGCGGCACTGTTTTGTTCTCAAGCCGCCCTAGCAAAAACGCAAACCGTGACGCTCAATGTGCCGACCATGGATTGCGCCACCTGCCCGATCACAATCAAAGCGGCTTTAGTCAAGGTGCCCGGCGTGTCCCGCGCCAAAGTGAGTTATCAGCGACGCGAAGCCGTCGTAGTTTACGATGACAGCAAGACCAATGTGAACGAACTCAAGAAGGCCACTGCGGATGCGGGTTATCCTGCGCTGCTGAAAAATCCGGCATCGACACCTACGGAATAGCATTTTTTCCGTACACATTCCTATCCATGCCTGCCCCGGAAACCTTGAGCACCGGACTTATCCAAGTATTTCGCAAAAGCGAAGATGCGATTCGCGCTGAACTCGGCGCAGGTTTGCTTGCGCCGCACGCGACGATTTCTCCCAAATACCTGTATGACGCCCTCGGTTCGCGTTTGTTTGCCGCTATCTGTGAGCTGCCTGAGTATTACCCGACACGCACCGAGGCGGCGATCGTCGAGACGCACATGGCGGAAATCGCCGCCGCCGCAGGGCAGGGTGCGACCTTGATCGATCTCGGTGCGGGCAACTGCGCCAAGGCGGCGCGCTTGTTCCCGACATTGCAGCCGCGCCATTACGTGCCGGTCGATATTTCAGTGGACTTTTTACGTGACGCGGTCGCTTTGTTGCATCAGCGTTTCCCGCACATGCCGATCACTGGCGTCGGCCTCGATTTTTCTCATGCGCTTGATTTGCCCGATGTGATTGATAAAACAGGCCGCTTGTTTTTCTATCCTGGATCGTCGATCGGTAATTTCACGCCGACCGAAGCAGAGAATTTTTTGCGTGGTCTGCATGCGGCCTGTCACGGCGATGGTGGCCTTTTGATCGGTGTCGATTTGGTCAAGGACGCATCTTTACTCGATGCAGCCTACGACGACGCGCTCGGCGTGACGGCGGCGTTCAACCGCAATCTGCTGTTGCATCTGAATGCCTTGCTCGGCGCGGATTTCGACGTGCGTGACTGGCGGCATCGTGGTTTCTTCAACGCCGGCCAGAGCCGCATCGAAATGCACCTCGAAGCGATGCGCGATGTGCGAGTCGGCTGGCGTGGTGGCGAACGTCGCTTTGCTGCAGGTGAGCGCATTCACACCGAAAACAGCTACAAGTACACGCACGCCGGCTTTGTGCAGCTGCTCGAACGCGCAGGCTTCGGTGAGATAAAAATTTGGAGCGATCCGCAGACGTGGTTCATGCTGTGTCATGCGCGGGCGCTGCCTGCATCCCAAACCGCATTTCGGTAATTTCTCACATTTGTGCAGCGCGATAGCTCACAGATGCATACTGAACTGGCCGGTAAGATTCCCTGCAGTCGTACATCTTCAGGGAGTCAAAAAGTGGAACAGGAAAATACGTTGCTTGTGCAAAGAAACAAAGATGACCGTCGCGTTGCGTCACGTGTCGCCCCACCGTATCTGACGGAGGAAGGCATCGTGATGATAGATCGGCGCGAAGGAAACGATCGACGCGGTGCGTCGGTTGAGAAGGAACATGCCACCCAAGAGAAGGCTCTCGTTCTGGAACGTCTGAAACGCCTGGTGGAAACCTACGGTTACCTGCAGCCGATTGGCAAGGCCGTCGCGTAATTTGCTATGCGCTTTACCAAGAAGCCGGCAACCGCCGCTTGATAGCAATATGCTTGCGGGAGACTTCTAGGTAGCCGCCATCGACGAGGTCTTTCATGATCTTGCTGACCATTTCGCGCGAACAGCCGATGCGGCTGGCTAGTTCTTGCTGAGTCAGCGGTTCGTCGATCAGCAGTTCGCTGCCGCTGGGTACGGCCAGATCCTGCAGCAATTGCACCAACCGCCCATACACATCCAGCAAGGCTAGACCCTTGATGTTGCGGTTGACCGTGCGCACGCGCCGGATCAGTTTGCACAGTACCGAATACATGAAGTCGGGATGCTTCTTCAGAAAATTGCGGAAGTCGTCCATGCCGACGCAGGCCAATTTGAGCGGCTCGGTCGCCATCACCGAGGCCGAACGCGAACCGGGCTCCAGCGCCATCTCGCCGAAATACTCCCCGCTGCGCAGCGTGCCGATCACCACTTCATTGCCATCCTTATCCGACAGAAAAACCCTTACCGCGCCCGACATGATGAAATAGACGCTGTTGCTGTCGTCGCCTTCGTTGATGACGACCGCATGGCGCGGGAAGGAACGGATGGCGGCGCGCGCCAGCAAATCGTCGGCGTCGCGCGGGCTCAGATCGGGAACGGACAGGCTGATTTGCACGACATCCTCTTGGTGATATGTTCCGGTGGCGCTCATTGCCGGGAAAGGCTCAGCCTACCTGAAATTTCCTTGTACAGAAAATAATTTCCGCTGTCTTCGTGTCAATCGGTCAAGATCGGGGCGGCGCATGTCGCATTGCGGCAATTTTTCAAGCGATGAAACAATCGCGTCACATTGCTCGCTTAAGGTGCTCCCATCACTGACAGACGGGAGCAAGCATGGATGAATTGATGGCGAATTATGCCGGGATCGTATTTGCCAAAACGGACAAGGGACGCGAGGAAATGGCTTCGCGCGCGCATGGCCTGAATCCGCCGCAACGCCGGGTGTTGATCATCGTCGATGGCGTGCGCAATTTCGAGACCATCGTTGACATCATTCCTTCCATCATTCCGAAAGACCAGATGGGAGAAA
>JAFECY010000087.1 GCA_018241865.1 Pseudomonadota bacterium
ATGGTGGTACGGTGGTATTGGGTGGTATTTATACACAGGATGAAAGTGACACGGTGTCGAAAGTACCTTTGTTGGGTGATATTCCGGTATTGGGCAATCTCTTCAAAAATACCGCCAAGGTATCGAACAAGACCGAGTTGCTAATCTTCCTGACGCCGAAAATCGTGAATGACAACATTGCGGTAAAGTAGTCACTTATTTTGTTGTGCGAAAGCATGATTGAGTAAAATTTGCGAGAGAAGTTGTAAACGTGTACGGGAATATTTTTTTGGTTGGCCTGATGGGGGCCGGGAAAACTACCGTAGGACGTGCTCTCGCAAAGAAACTCGATAAGCGATTCATCGACACGGATCATGAAATAGAGGCGCGCACAGGCGCCTCTATTTCATTGATTTTCGAGATCGAAGGCGAGACCAGCTTCCGTCAGCGTGAAGCGGATGCGATTCGCGATTTGACCGCGCTCGACGATATCGTGCTGGCCACCGGTGGCGGCGCGATACTGAAGCCGGAGAATCGTGCTTGTTTGGCGGCGCGTGGCACGGTGATTTATCTGCGAGCTAGCGTTGGCAGTATTTTGCAGCGTACCAGTCACGACAAGAGCCGGCCTTTGCTGCAGACGGCCGACCCACGTGCGCGGATTGAGGAATTGCTGCGCGAGCGTGAGCCGCTATATAGTGAAGTGGCCGACATTGTCATCGAAACCGGCCGTCCTAACGTACAATCTTTGGTGCAGGACATTCTTGCCGCGCTGGAGAGGCGCGCTTCTTCGCCGCCAGACGCTGGACGCGTTTCCTGAGTCGATACCCAGCCAGATCAAACAGTCAAACCATCATGCCAGAAATTTCATCGAGCCCGATCAACTTGCAAGTCGATCTGGGCGAGCGTAGCTATCCGATCAGCATCGGCCAATCGCTGCTGGACGACGTCGGACTTGTCAGCCGTCACGTCGATCGGCGTGCCGCGATCATCACCAATACCGTTGTCGCGCCGCTTTATCTGGCACGTCTGTCCAGCAGCTTGCGTGCGGCGGGGAAAGATGTGATTTCCGTCGTGCTACCGGATGGTGAGGAAGAGAAAACCTGGGAAAACCTGATGCGCATCTTCGATGTGTTGCTGGCAGAAAAATGCGATCGCAAGACGACGCTGGTCGCCTTAGGTGGTGGGGTGATCGGCGACATGACCGGCTTTGCCGCTGCCAGCTATATGCGTGGCGTCCCCTTTGTACAAGTGCCGACCACTTTGCTGTCGCAGGTTGATTCTTCGGTGGGTGGCAAAACCGGCATCAATCATCCGCTCGGCAAAAATATGATCGGTGCGTTTTACCAGCCGCAGGCGGTGATTGCCGATACGACGTCTTTGAATACCTTGCCTGACAATGAATTGTCGGCAGGGTTGGCGGAAGTCATCAAGCATGGTGCGATCATCGATGCAGCATTCTTCGATTGGATCGAAACTAATATCGTCAAATTGCGTGCGCGCGATCCGCAAGCCTTGGCATATGCGATTCAGCGTTCCTGCGAAATTAAAGCCGACGTTGTGCGTCAGGACGAGCGTGAAGGAGGCTTGCGCGCGATTCTTAATTTCGGTCATACCTTCGGTCATGCGATTGAAGCCGGCATGGGTTATGGCGCATGGCTGCATGGTGAGGCTGTGGGCTGTGGCATGGTGATGGCGGCGGAGTTGTCGCAACGCCTTGGTCATATCGATGCCCAAACTAAGGCTCGTCTAACTGCGTTGGTGCAGGCCGCCGGCTTACCGATTAAAGCGCCGAACCTAGGCCGCGAACGTTGGTTGGAGCTGATGCAAGTTGATAAGAAAAATGAAGGTGGCGCGATCAATTTTGTTTTGCTGAAACCGCTGGGCAGCGCGGTCATTGCCACCGCGCCGACAGATATTTTGGCGCAGGCGATCCAGGCCTGTATCGAATAGGCGGACACATGAACCTCGAAACTAGCCTTGCACCTTACGCCGTCCACCCGGCGACATCGCGAGGCCGGCGTTTTGCGGAGGCTCCCAGCACGACACGCACAGAGTTCCAGCGTGATCGTGATCGCATTGTGCATTCGACCGCATTCCGTCGGCTCGAATACAAGACGCAAGTTTTCGTCAATCACGAGGGCGATCTGTTCCGCACTCGCCTCACGCACAGCATCGAAGTCGCGCAGATTGGACGCTCGATCGCACGGAATTTACGGCTGAATGAAGATCTGACCGAAGCCATTTCGTTGGCGCACGATCTTGGGCACACGCCTTTCGGCCATGCCGGGCAGGATGCTTTGAACGCTTGCATGAAAGAGTACGGCGGTTTCGAGCATAACCTGCAAAGCTTGCGCGTGGTCGATACCTTGGAAGAACACTATGGTGCATTCGATGGTTTGAATCTGATGTTTGAAACACGCGAAGGCATCCTCAAGCACTGTTCGTTGTCGAATGCCGAACAATTGGGCGAGATCGGTCGTCGTTTCATCGACAAAAAACAGCCGACGTTGGAAGCACAGTTGGCCAATCTAGCGGACGAGATTGCTTACAACAATCACGACATTGACGATGGCTTGCGTTCTGGTTTGCTGACGATAGAGCAGCTCGATGGCATCGATTTTTTTGCACGGCATCGGCGCGAGGTCATGGCGACATTCCCGCAGATCGCCGGGCGGCGCATGATTAATGAAACCGTGCGCAGAATGATTAATGCATTGGTCGTCGATTTGATTCAAACCTCTAGGACGGCGATTGCGACAGTCGGCGTGCAAACACTCGACGATGTGCGCAATGCGCCGCCCCTGATTAGTTTTTCCGACGCCATGCGACGTGAGGCGGTTTTTCTGAAACGGTTTTTGCGCGAAAACTTGTATCGGCATTACCAAGTCAACCGCATGACTGCCAAGGCGCGACGTATAGTTCAGGAATTGTTCGCCGCGTTTTTGGAAGAACCCGGCCTGCTTGCGCCGGATTATCAGGTGGTCGATGGCGACCGCATGAAACAAGCGCGCAAGGTCGCCGATTACATCGCCGGCATGACGGATCGCTATGCGATGCGTGAACATCGGCGTTTGTTTGTGATCGACGAAAGTTGACGCTATAGCCAGTCGCGCAAGGGATGGGCGTAATCTGGCCAGACTGATTCAAAGTAGCGCGCCACCATGACTGGCGTGACCTCCGCCAACGATGCTGGTTGCCAGCGTGGCGACTGATCTTTGTCGATCACGGCGGCGCGTATCCCTTCCAGCCCTTCCTCGCCCTCGAAACTGTGGCGCATCATGCTGCGCTCCATGCGTAAACATGCTTCGATTGTCATGCTCGAGCCACGGTGTAGTTGTTCCAGCGTTACGCACAGCATCAGCGGCGAGCGATTCTGCAGCAGGGAGAGGGTGGCTTGCGCAAACGGATCGGCATCCTGCTGCAACGATGCCATGATGGCGGCGACATCATGCTTGGAAAAATGCCGGTCGATGCGTTCGCGTTGTGTGGCGAGCATGCTGCGCGCCGGATCGGCCTGCATGCGAAACGCCGTAGCGAATTCGGCGACAGTAGCGTGAACATCGTTCGTTTGCAGCAATGCGGCGCGCAATTTTGGCAATTCGACAGAAGGAATAAAAACATCAGCCAGGCCGACATACAGGGCGTCGGTGGCGCCGATGGTCTGGCCGGTCAAGCCGAGATAGAGGCCGATTTTCCCCGGACAGCGCGACAGAAAATAGCTGGCGCCGATATCCGGGAATAAGCCAATCGCTGTTTCCGGCATCGCCATTTTCGTGCGCTCGGTGACGATGCGTAGCCGGCCGGCCGATTGGCATTGCGCGATGCCCATGCCGCCGCCCATGACGATACCGTCGAGCAGGGCAACATAGGGCTTGGGGTAATGGTGAATCAGGCGATTGAGCGCATATTCTTCGGTGAAGAAATCTTCGATCAACGCGCTGCCTTGTTGTGGCGCGGCGCGGCCGAGCTGATGGAAAAAACGAATGTCGCCGCCGGCGCAAAACGCCTTTTCGCTGCTGCTGCCGATCAGCACGCCTTTGACCGCAGGATCGTCGCGCCAGGCCAGCAAGGCTTGCGTCAGGGTGCGCAGCATGTCCAGTGACAGCGCATGCAGGGCTTGCGGTCGATCGAGCGTGAGTGTGCCAATGCCGTGTTGCAGCGAAACGTGAACGTGGGTGCTCATGAGGGAAATAACGATGAATGAGAATTCAGAAAAACGGACATGAAAAAGGGCGCTGTGCAGCGCCCCTCAGTGTTGCAGGAAATATCCCGTACCGCAATCAGGCGGCAGACGGCTCGGCGTAATGCTTGATGGCTTCGTGCTGGTGATCCTGGATCTTGGTTTTGTATTTGATGACTTGGCGATCCAGTTTGTCGATCAAGCCGTCGATGGCGGCGTACAGATCGTGCGCGATGCTTTCCACGTGCAAGTCCTTGCCGCGTACACGCAGGTTGATTTCGGCTTTCTGGCGTTTTTCTTTTTCGGGGAGCTTGTCCACAGTCAGGATGACTGCGACATCAATGACATGATCGAAATGGCGTCGAATGCGTTCCAATTTCGTCTGCACATAGTCGCGAATGGCAGGGGTCAGTTCGAGGTGATGTCCACTGATGGTCAGATTCATACAGCGCTCCTTGGCTAAGGTCACTGGCGGTTCGGGCGGTACGCTGATTTGTCAGGCCGTCTGAACACAGCAACTGATGACAACAACACACAAAACTACAGGGATTTACGCAAATTTACGGGGGGGATTTTCAGTGCTTCGCGGTATTTGGCGACGGTACGTCGCGCTACCACCATGCCTTGTTCCCCCAGCATATCTGCGATTTTGCTATCGGAGAATGGGTTTCTGGGGTCTTCTGCTCCTATCAACTGTTTGATTAGCGCCCGTATCGCGGTCGAGGAAGCTTCAC
>JAFECY010000088.1 GCA_018241865.1 Pseudomonadota bacterium
AATTGGATTTCTCCGGGAGATTGGATCCGCCAATATTTCCAAGTGTCGAGTTGGTAACCCACGGAAGGTTGCCAAGCACGAGAATGGAACCTGACTTGGACGAAAACTCTTCTTTCCAGTTCTTTGAGAAAAAATCAGCGGATTCAAGTCGAATTTTTTCGGCTTCCGCGAGACCTGAAGTGCCCGCTTGGAGACGGGTCAGATAAGAGTCGTTGATCTCGAAGCCGATTACCTCTTTTGCGGAAGAGAATTCTTTTGCTGCAGCGTAAACGAATGCACCAATGCCACACGTCGGTTCAATAACAACGTCTGGTGAAATTCCATGCGAGCGCAAGATGGCGCACACATCTTGCGCCAAAGATTGTGGTGTCTGGAAATCACCAAATTCGATTTTTAATCTTTTTGCATGACTCAAGAGAATGTCCCTCGATACACCGCAACCACGCCAGGCACAGCGCCTGCTTTCTCAATGACGCGCGTGTATTGTAGCCGCCATTGCAAGGCGTTGGATATCGTCAAGTAGCCTTGGTCTGGCGGATTTTTCTGAATTTCCTGTGCGAGAGCATGCAATTCAATTTCATCTACCGGGAGATTTTTTTCTGACATAAAGGCAGCGATATCGTCAGTATTCCCTTCGTTGGCAAGAATGTCTCGCAGCCCCTTTGTCATTTGAAAATCAGCAGTTTGCTTTTTCTCTACAAATATCGCGTCTGTGATCTTGAGCGTTGATGTCCTCAACCGTTCATCGTCCATCTTGTCATAAACAAAAATAATCAACGAGTAGCCGAGCCCATAGATTTTTTGCCGCGCCGATTTGAATGGACATGAAGATTGCGGCTGGCGCGTACTGGTAACTTTCATGTCCACGTGAAGACTTGGGAAATCAATCCCGGATGCCGAATTTCCTGCCGCGAATGCATATTTCTTTTTGGTCAAATAGATTCGGAACTTGTGTTCCAGGTATGTGCCGACGGCTTTCCCATCCGTTACGCCAAAGAGAGAAGGTTCAGAATGCGTGCTTTCTTCAGAAGAGAAGAGTTTCGCTTCCTTGCACAGAATTTCTATCGTTAATGCTTTCATGAATCTCCCCAATGGAATATGAGCTTGGCGTCGGAATGCCATTTTGGCGATATCAACTTCAACCTAAACTCGTGCAATTGCCATCTGCGCCGCTGGTTGCGATGCGAACGAGTTCTTTGTGAGCGATCAGCGTGTCGAGCTATCGATAATGCCGCCACCCAAACACACCTCGCCCTGATACAGCACCGCCGACTGCCCCGGCGTCACCGCCCATTGCGGCGCATCGAAATCCAGCCGGAAACGTTCGCCGCCATCGCCATGCAAGGTACAGGCGACATCGGCTTGCCGGTAGCGCGTCTTGGCTGACAGCGCGCCGTCGGCCGGTGTCGCGCCGGCGATCCAGCTTGCTTGCCCGGCGGCCAGCGTGGACGACAGCAGCCAGGGATGGTCGTGACCCTGCACCACATACAGGATGTTGGCGTCCACATCTTTCTTCGCCACGTACCAGGGGTCGCTGTCGCCGCTGTCGTTCTTGTGACTTTTCATGCCGCCGATGCCGATGCCTTTTCTCTGCCCCAAAGTGTAGAAAGACAGGCCGACATGCTCGCCGATGGTCTGGCCTTCCGGCGTCTTCATCGGGCCGTGCTGGTAAGACAGGTAGCGGTTGAGAAATTCGCGGAACGGCCGCTCGCCGATGAAGCAGATGCCGGTCGAATCCTTCTTGGTCGCGTTCGGCAGTTGCAATTTCTCGGCGATCTTGCGCACTTCGGTTTTGGGAATCTCGCCGAGCGGGAACAGAGTTTTCGATAATTGCGCTTGATTCAGCCGGTGCAGAAAATAGCTCTGGTCTTTGCTGTGATCGAGCGCCTTCAGCAATTCAAAGCGGCCATCGACTTCGCGGACTCGGGCATAGTGGCCGGTGGCGATCAGGTCGGCGCCGAGCTTCATCGCATGGTCGAGGAAAGCCTTGAACTTGATTTCGGCATTGCACAGCACGTCCGGGTTGGGCGTGCGGCCGGCTTGGTATTCGCGCAGGAATTCGGCGAACACGCGGTCCTTGTATTCGGCGGCGAAGTTGACCGCTTCGATATCGACGCCCACCACGTCGGCGACGCTGACGGCGTCGAGCCAGTCTTGGCGGGTCGAGCAGTATTCGTCGTCGTCATCGTCTTCCCAGTTCTTCATGAACAGGCCGATCACTTCGTAGCCTTGCTCTTTCAAGAGCCAAGCCGAGACCGACGAATCGACGCCGCCGGACATGCCGATGACAATTTTTTTCTTAGCCATCCATCGTCCCTATCGCGGTCGGATGGGTGTACAGCAGCGACAGCGGCGCGCGCTGGCCTTTTAGGTAATCGTCGATGCACTGCATGACCAGCGGGCTGCGGTGGCGCTGCCGGGTATCGAGCAATTCTTCGTAAGTCATCCACACCGTGCGCAAGATGCCGTGATCGAGCGGACGGTCGTGCAGCGCGCCGAGCGTGCCGGCGAAGGCGAAGCGCAGGTAAGTCACTTCCTTTTGCGTGCGCGAAGAGAGATAGCGCGACATATAGACGCCGACCAGCGCGGTCGGGGTGAAATCGTGCGCGGCTTCTTCCAGGGTTTCGCGAGCGACCGCTTGTTCCAGCGATTCGCCCGGATCGAGGTGGCCGGCTGGTTGATTGAAGCAGACGCCGTCGCTGGTTTTTTCTTCCACCAGCAGGAAGCGGCCGTCGCGCTCGATGATAGCGGCGACGGTGACGGATGGTTTCCAAGTATGCGACATGGCGGCGGGCGGGGAAAATGGCGCGAAAAAAGATGCTCATTTTACCTTGTCGTCAAAGTGGGCATTGAGGGTAATGTGGCTGGCAATGATTTGGTGAAACCGCAAAAAAACGGCACAATGCTGTCTCGCACCATTTTTGTGCTTGGCTTCCCCGGAAATGCCGTCAAACCAGCGGCCCGAGCGATTGTTCGGTTTGCGTTACCATTCCCGTCGGATAGCATTCAGGACTGTCAGGAGATTCAGATGCAACGTGTCATGCTTCGCGCCAAAATTCATCGGGTGACTGTGACCCAAGCCGACCTTCACTACGAAGGTTCGTGCGGGATCGACGAAAACCTGCTGGAAGCGGCCGATATCAAGGAATTTGAAAAGATCGAGTTGTACAACGTCGATAATGGCGAGCGCTTCTCGACCTACGCCATCAAGGGCAAGCGCGGCAGCGGCGAGATTTCGCTCAACGGCGCAGCAGCGCGTCGGGCGCACTTGGGCGATTTGCTCATCATCTGCACCTATGCGCCGATGACGGTTGCCGAGGCCGAAACTTATCAGCCGAAAATTGTTTTTGTCGATGACAAAAACCAGATGACCGGCTTGAAAAAATAAATCAGTACCAGCGACGCTTCCGCAGAGAAGCGCAATGAAAAACATCAGTCAGTCACGATGACGATAGCAGCATTACCTGCGCTCCTTCCCCTTCAAGGGGAAGGTTGGGATGGGGATGGGGTATGTTCAACGCGAATAACCCATCCCCATCCTGGCCCTCCCCTTGAAGGGGAGGGGACGTAATGGTGCACTGTCGTCGGTATCCCTGACTACTGAGTAAACAGAAGAGGAAAAAATCATGGCATTAACAATCGGTGTGCCAAGGGAAATCTTTGCGGGCGAAAAGCGCGTGGCGACGGTGCCCGAGGTGGCGGAAAAACTCATCAAGCTCGGCTTCGCGGTGACGGTCGAATCTGGCGCGGGCGATGACGCCAACTTCAACGACGACGCCTACCGTGCCGCCGGCGCGCAGATCGCCGAGAGTGCGGCCAAGCTGTGGGCGACGGCCGACATCGTGTTCAAGGTGCGCGCACCGAACGCCGATGAAGTCGCGTTGATGCGCGAAGGCACCACGCTGATTTCTTTCATCTGGCCGGCGCAGAATCCCGATTTGATGCAGCAACTGGCGGCCAGGAAAGTGACCGTGCTGGCCATCGACGCGTTGCCGCGCCAATTGAGCCGCGCGCAGAAAATGGATGCACTGACTTCGACTGCCGGTGTCAGCGGCTATCGTGCCGTGATCGAAGCCGCCAATGCCTTCGGCCGCTTCTTCAACGGCCAGATCACTGCCGCCGGCAAAATTCCGCCGGCCAAGGTGTTCGTCGCCGGTGCCGGTGTGGCGGGTCTGGCTGCCATCGGCACTGCTGCGAATTTGGGCGCGATCGTGCGCGCCAACGATACCCGCGCCGAAGTGGCCGATCAGGTCAAGTCGCTCGGCGGCGAATTCGTCAAAGTCGATTACGAAGAAGAAGGTTCCGGCGGCGGCGGCTATGCCAAGGTGATGTCGGAAGACTTCCAGCAAGCGCAGCGCGAGATGTACGCAACTCAAGCGCGCGAAGCGGACATCATCATCACCACCGCGCTGATTCCCGGCAAGCCCGCGCCGAAACTCATCACCGCCGAGATGGTGCAATCGATGAAGCCGGGCAGCGTGATCGTTGACATGGCGGGCGAGCAGGGCGGTAATTGCGAATTGACCGAGCCGGGTGCAGCCGTGGTCAAACATGGTGTGACCATCATCGGTTACACCGATCTGCCTTCGCGCCTGGCTCGGCAATCTTCGACGCTGTACGCCAGCAATCTGCTGCGCCTGACCGAAGAATTGTGCAAGACCAAGGACGGCGTCATCAACGTCAACATGGACGACGACGCCATACGCGGCCTGACCGTCATCAAGAACGGCGACGTCACCTGGCCTGCGCCGGCGCTCAAGCTGCCGGCTCCGCCTGCCGCTAAGTCGGCTGCAGCCGCCGCACCTGCACCGAAAGCACACGGCCACGGTGCGCCGAGCGCGCCGATGTCCGGTACGTCGCTGGCCATCGTGTTCGGCATTGCCGCCGCGCTGTTCTGGCTGATCGGTGCGTATGCGCCGGCTGCTTTCCTCGGCCACTTCACGGTGTTCGTGCTGGCTTGCTTCATCGGCTACATGGTGGTGTGGAATGTCACGCCGTCGCTGCACACGCCGCTGATGAGCGTGACCAATGCGATTTCCAGCATCATCGCCATCGGTGCACTGGTGCAGATCGCGCCGCCGCTGGCAGGCACGGTCGAGCGTCCGGCCGACTGGATTCGCTGGCTGGCGGTGATCGGCATCGTGCTCACCACCATCAACATGTTCGGCGGTTTCGCCGTCACTCGCCGCATGCTGGCGATGTTCCGTAAATAAGAAAGGCGACGAGCAATGTCTGACAGCCTCACTAGCGTCGCCTACATCGGCGCGACCATCCTCTTTATCTTGAGCCTCGGCGGTCTTTCGCATCCTGAGACATCGCGGCGCGGCAACCTGTACGGCATGATCGGCATGGCCATCGCCGTGCTGGCCACCGTGCTCGGCCCGCGCGTGGCGACGGCCGGCCTCCCCTGGATCATCGGCGCGATGGTCGCCGGCGGCGCGATCGGTTTGTACGCCGCGCGCGTCGTGCAGATGACGCAGATGCCGGAACTGGTCGCGCTGATGCACAGCCTGGTCGGCCTCGCCGCCACGCTGGTCGGCTACGCCAGCTATATCGACCCGGCGGCCTCGCACGGTTTCTCCGGCGCGGAAAAGACCATCCACGAACTGGAAATTTATGTCGGCATCCTGATCGGCGCGATCACCTTCTCCGGTTCGCTGATCGCCTTCGGAAAACTGTCGGCGCGCATCGGTGGCAAGCCCTTGCTGTTGCCGGGGCGTCACTTGCTGAACCTGATCGCGCTGCTGGTGGTGGTGTATTTCGGCGTGCAATTCGTCCGCGCCGAATCGATCCAGGCCGGCATGACGCCGCTGATCGTGATGACCGTGATCGCCCTGCTGTTCGGCATCCACATGGTGATGGCGATCGGCGGCGCGGACATGCCGGTGGTGGTGTCCATGCTCAACAGCTATTCCGGCTGGGCGGCAGCGGCGACCGGCTTCATGCTGTCGAACGATTTGCTGATCGTCACCGGTGCGCTGGTGGGGTCAAGCGGCGCGATCCTGTCCTACATCATGTGTCGCGCCATGAACCGCAATTTCATCAGCGTGATCGCCGGCGGTTTCGGCAGCGGCGCGGGCAAACCGGCTGCCGTCAAGGGCGAAGCGCAACCGGCCGGCGAAGTGGTCGCGGTCAGCGCGGTGGAAACCGCCGAACTGCTGCGCGAAGCGAAGAACGTCATCATCGTTCCCGGCTACGGCATGGCGGTGGCGCAGGCGCAGCACACCGTCAACGAGATCACCCAGTACCTGCGCGAGAAAGGCGTCAACGTGCGCTTCGGCATCCACCCGGTGGCAGGCCGCATGCCCGGCCACATGAACGTGTTGCTGGCGGAAGCGAAAGTTCCCTATGACATCGTGATGGAGATGGACGAGATCAACGCCGATTTCCCCGACACCGACGTGGCGATGGTGATCGGCGCCAACGACATCGTCAATCCATCGGCTGCCGAAGACCCAACCAGCCCGATCGCCGGCATGCCGGTGCTGGAAGTGTGGAAAGCCAAGACCTCCATCGTGATGAAACGTTCGATGGCATCCGGTTACGCCGGCGTGGACAATCCGCTGTTCTACAAGGACAACAACCGCATGTTGTTTGGCGATGCGAAGAAGATGCTGGATGAGGTGCTGGTGGCTTTGAAGGCTGGGTGATTGTTTCGGCGCTCGATGAAAAACCGCGTGATTGCCACGCGGTTTTTTTATGTCATGCATCAAGAAAATGTGAGTGCCCTCATTTATTTTGATTTGTGCAGTTTTTTATCACGTGGGCGCAATGGAAAATTCTGTTCCAATTCGGAAATAAATTTTGCTGGATCAATTTTCATCGCGGCGGCGAGATAGATAAACTCGACAATATCAATACGTCGCTCCCCCGCCTCTACCTTTGCAATGAAGGACTGTGGTTTTTGAAGCACCGCCGCAAGTTGTGCTTGGGTAAGGCCGGCCTCATTTCTCGCCGCCTTGATTTTGGCGAGAAACAAACCATACGCAGATGAGTAACGAGTCTTCAAGACAAGAATGAGCTTTTGATAATAGTTGCTCATTCTTCAACCTAATATGGGATAATCCCAAAACAGGATTTTTCGGTGTGTTTTGTAAAGACGTTGATTGGCGTAGGTTGAGGCGTTCATCTGCTACTCGCGCCAATTTATTTTGTTTGTTTTGTTTTCCGCTCTGAAAGAGGAATGCATGAAAAAATTAATTCTTTGTCTCGGTATGGTGGTTGCACTCATTTCTGGGTGTGCTTCCTCTGGCAACGCTGCTATTAAGGAGGAAACAAACGAAACATTGGCGCAGAAAATCCAGATCGGTAAAACCACGCAATCCCAAATTCGCTCTATGTTTGGAGAGCCGATGAGCACTGGCACCGGGGCCACGGTTCAAGAAACAAGCTGGATGTATATGTTCACGGGCTATCGAGCCGATGCGAAAACCTTTATTCCGATTGTGGGCGGATTTATCGGCAGTTCGAACACGCAGCACAATATGCTGACGATCAATTTCGATAAGCGCGGCATTGTTTCAAATTACCGGTTTAACGCATCGAATATGAAAGCGGGAATGATGCAATAAGCTCGGAGTGGCGACTGCTCCCCTTCAATTTTGGCTCAACATTTTTCCTGCAGAAGGTAGGCGGTTTACTCACTCCGCAGGAATATTTTTCCTTATACAAAGGAGCATTGACTATGTCGCCAACTCCACCGCCGATTCCTTCAAGCGCGCCTACGAAGACCGCTGAATCGCACATTGCCAATTTCCAGCCTAGAAAACCCAGCGCAGCAGGAAAAATTCTCAAGTGGCTAATATTGACGCCCATCCTTGTCGTGCTGGTTCTTATCGTTGCTGGCGCTATTTATCTATTCACGCCTCGTGGAATGGCGGATCGTTTAATGATCCGCGTAAATAAACAGCTTCCCGCATGCGGAAGTGTGCTTGTCTTCGATGAGATTACTCAGCAATACGGCAAGTTCGTATCTCAGGTAAGCACGCTTTTGCCTACCAGCCTGCTATTTGATGTTCGGCGAGCAAAACAGATCGATTCAAGTAGTGGCGTTGCATCACGTTATTGTGAAGCTGAATACAGTTCCGTCGCTGGGTCTGGCACGTTCAGATACAAGCTGGAATGGTATGACGCGAATAATCCCTCAGTCGAAAATCTGGTGGTCAAGATTGATGACGCCAGCGCACCGGAACTCGCGAGAGCCGCGGCAAAAATGCTGAACAAAACACCGGGCGAAATAAAAGACCAGTTCGATCACTTCATCGGTAACAAATAATTCAAAAATAAACGGGGAGCAGCATGTCTGAGCAAATATTCGTTGTCATCGACGCCCAAAAGCAGGGGCCGTTTACTACAGTCTCACTTTCTTCGATGGCAGCGTCCGGCGCAGTGAATGCGCAAACTTTATGCTGGCAAGAAGGGATGCAAGACTGGCAGCCTTTAGGTGTGATTTTCCCCGGAGTCGCCGAATCAGTGCCTCCGCCATTGCCCACGCAAGCGAATTCAACTTCCATAAAACAGGATTTTCAACTTGCAGCGATCGGCGATAGGGTAATCGCTGCCGTGCTTGATCTAGTGGTTTTCTTTGTGCTGGAGGCCGCGTTTTTCTTTATTCCCTTTGTTGGCGGCATCCTGTCGTTTGCCATATATTCCGTATTCTTCATGTGCAACGAGCAGATGCAAGGCACGCCCGGCATGAGGATCATGAATATAAAAATCGTGGATGCGAATGGCAATACGCTTTCATTCGGGGCGGCGCTTTTCGATATCTGATTTCATACGTTTCTTTCCTGTTGCTGCTTGTGGGTTATCTAATGGCGTTTGCTTCGAGGAACAAACAAACGCTGCACGACAAGGTGGCTGGAACGTTTGTGGTCAGACGATAGTGCGATTGGAGCAGCACGCAGTCTAGCGCCACCCAAACATCATCTGCTCCGCCAGCACCTTCTTCGCCGGCCTGAGCACATCGAATACGCCTAGCGACAACCCCAATAATCCCTGCGTCAGCGAGCCTTGCGGCGCGCTGGCGAAAATCCGCGCCATGGTGTCGGTGACGCGGATGGTGAGATTGCGGTCGGTTTGTCTATCCCTTGCAAATTCCTGCAGCATGGCGGGCGTCGCTTCCTGCGACAGCAAGCGCGCCAGCATGACGGCATCGCGCAAGCCGAGGTTCAAGCCTTGCCCGGCAACCGGATGCAGGGTTTGCGCGGCATTGCCGATGGCGACGCAGCGCGCCGATGTCTGCGGATGGGCATTCAGGCCGAGCGGGAAGGCGTGGCGCGGCGTGGCGCTGAGGAATTCTCCCAGGCGCGTGCCGAAGGCTTGTTCCAGCGCCTGCAGGAAGGCCGCGTCGGACAGCGTCAGCAGATGCGAAGTGCTGTCGGGACGGGCGCACCACACCAGCGCATAGCCGTCGTCCTGCGGCAGCAGCGCCAGCGGACCTTCATCGGTGAAGCGCTCATAGGCGCGCTGCGCGATCGGTGCGCTGGCCGTGACGTGGGCGACGATGGCGGTCTGGTCATAGTCGCGGCGCAGGGTCTTGGCGGTTTGTTCGCTGAAGACACCGCCTTCGGCTTGCACCAGTATCTGTGTCCTCAGCTTGCCGTCATCGAGCAACTGCAATGCGACTGCTTCTTCGGTTTCGATCGTGGCGTGGATCTGCGCCGGGCGGATGATGCGCACGCCGGCGCTGTAGGCGGCGTCCGCCAGTTCGGTGATCAGTGCGCCGTAGCGGGTGACGTAGCCGAGCGCGGGCAACTCGTATTCTTCGCGGTCGATCAGGGTGCGGCCGAAATGGCCGCGGCGCGAAACGTGAATCTGGTGGATTGGATCGGCCACACGCGGCCAGCCCTTGATCTCTTCCAGGATTTGCCGGCTGCCGTAGGACAGTGCAATCGAGCGCGGGTCTTGCGCGACTTGGTCGAGGGTCTTGGCGTCGATCAGGGCGATCCGTTGCGGTGTGCATCCGCGCTTGACCAGTAGGGCTGCCAGCGTCAAGCCGACCGGGCCGGCGCCGCAAATTGCAATGTCGAAATCGGTGGGCATGGATTGATATCTTTGTCAGTAATGTTGACGACAGCAGAATTTTTTGACTCCTTCCCCTTCAAGGGGAAGGGCGGGATGGGGATGGGTCATTGGTGCTGAACTTACCCCATCCCCTCCCTAGCCCTCCCCTTGAAGGGGAGGGAACCGCAACGATGAACTGTTCTTGAATTCTTCGCTGCCGAGTAATCGCATCACGACTTCATCACCGCTTCAATCTCAGCCACAGTTTTCGGCGCGTTCTTGCTGAGGATTTCGCAACCGTTTGCCGTGACCAGCGCATCGTCTTCAATACGGATGCCGATGTTCCAGTATTGTTCCGGCACGCCTTGCGCCGGCCGCACATAGATGCCGGGTTCGATGGTGGTGACCATGCCGGGACGCAGGATGCGCCAGGGTTTTTCGCCGTCGGCAACCGCTTCGTCCTGTTCCCGATAGTCGCCGACATCGTGCACATCCATGCCGATCCAGTGGCCGGTGCGGTGCATGTAGAACTGGCGGTAGTCGCCCTTGGCGATGACGTCGTCGAGCATGCCGACCTTGTTGGCGTCGAGCAGACCGGTGTCGAGCATGCCTTGCGCCAGCACTTTCACTGCCGCTTCGTGACCGTCGATGAAGCGCTTGCCCGGTTTGGTTTCGGCGATGGCGGCGGTTTGAGAGGCCAGCACGATTTCATACAGTGTCTTTTGCGGGCCGGAGAATTTGCCATTGGCCGGGTAGGTGCGGGTGATGTCGGAGGCATAGCTGTCGAGTTCGCAGCCGGCGTCGATCAGCACCAGGTCGCCATCCTTCAGCACTGCATCGCCGGCGCGGTAGTGCAGCACGCAGGCGTTCGCTCCGGTGGCGACGATCGAGGTATAGGCCGGGAATTGCGAGCCGTGGCGGCGGAATTCGTGCAGCAGTTCCGCCTCGATCTGGTATTCATGCAGACCGGGTTTCGACATGCGCATGGCGCGCTCGTGCGCCTGGCCCGAGATCGTCGCGGCGCGGCGCATGATGTCGATTTCTTCTGCATCCTTGACCAAGCGCATTTCGTTCAGCAGTGCATGAATGTCGTGCGCCGCCGATGGCGCGGTGACGCCGGCGCGTGCCTGCATGCGTACCGCCTGCAGCCAGCCTTGCACTTGCGTGTCGAGTTTGGCATTGCTGCCCAGTGCGTAATAAATCGCCGGGGCATTCGCCAGCAGTTTCGGCAGTTCGGTATCGAGCGCGGCGATCGGATAGGCGGCATCGAAACCGAAACTGCTGCGCGCCGCTTCCGGGCCATAACGGTAGCCATCCCAGATTTCGCGTTCGAGATTTTTTTCGCGGCAGAACAGGATGGCTTGCGTCGTCTTGCCGACCGCCAGCACGATGACGCTTTCTGGTTCGGTGAAGCCGGACAGGTAATAGAAATAACTGTCATGCCGGTAGGGGTAGTCGGCATCGCTGTTGCGCGCGACTTCGGGCGCGGTCGGGAGGATGGCGACGCCGCCACCTTTGGCTTGCATGTGCGCGATCAGGGCGGCGCGTCTGGCGGCATAGGATTGCATCATGACCTCGCAGGAATCAAGGGGGCGTTCAATTGGGCTAGCCGTTCCGGCGTGCCGACATCGGTCCAGTCGCCGCGATAGACTTCGCCGCCGACCTGGCCGCGCGCTGCGTATTCGCGCAGGATGGGTGCGAGCGCGGCCTTGTCGCCGGGCGTGACCGAGTCGAACATCTCGGGACGATAGACGCCGATGCCGGAGAAGGTGAACTTCTCTTCGCCTTCATTGGCGATGGCGTAATTGTGCAGGGCGAAGTCGCCCTTCAGGTTGTGCGCTGGATTTTTCACCAGGTAGAGCCAGGCGACATCGCGCTTGTCGATCGGGTGCGGATTGCCCCAGGGGTCGTTGGCTTCGAGTACGTCCGCTACTTTCGAGAAATCGAAGTGCGGGCAATAAATGTCGCCGGCTACTGTGACGAAAGGCTCGTCGCCGAGCAGATGTCGTGCCTTGGCAATGCCGCCGGCGGTTTCCAGCGCCGTGCCTTCGGCCGAGTAGGCAATCGTCGCGCCGTACTGGCTGCCGTCACCGAGCGCTTCCTCGATCATGTGGCCGAGGTGGGCGTGGTTGATGACGATGTCGCTGATGCCGGCGCGTACCATGTTGAGGATGTGCCAGACGATCAAGGGACGGCCGCGCACTTTCAGCAGCGGCTTGGGGCAGGTGTCGGTCAGCGGGCGCATGCGCTCGCCGCGACCGGCGGCGAAGATCATTGCTTTCATAGCTTTAAAAAAATCATGGAACCACGGCGGGCACGGCGAACACGGCGAAAAAGCATGCTCAGAATCGGCAATGCAGGTGATGGTTCATTGTTGCGATTCCCTTCCTTTCAAGGGGAGAGCCAGGGTGGGGATGGGGTAAGCTCGGCACGATGCACGAATACCCCATCCCCATCCCAACCTTCCCCTTGAAGGGGAAGGAGCGCAAGCAATTCTGCTGTCGCCAAATTACTGATTCCGAAGTAAGACAGATTCTACGCCGTGCCCGCCGTGTACGCCGTGGTTAAAACAATGTTTTAAAAGGTGAACCCGACACGCGGGCCGCGTTCTTCCAGCACATCGAGCAGGCGGATCAGCGGCGCCAGTTCCTTGTAGCGCGCCGCCGCCTTGCGGGTGTATTCCATCACCAGCGGTATGTCCTTCAGGTAGCCATCCTTGCCGTCGCGGTGGTACAGGCGGGCGAAGATGCCGAGCACTTTCAAATGACGCTGCACGCCCATGAATTCAAAGTCGCGGTAGAAGCTGTCGATGTCCGGGTTGACCGGCAGGCCGGCGCGTTTGGCGCGTTCCCAGTAGCGGATCGCCCAGTCCAGCACCATTTCCTCGTCCCACTGGATATAGGCATCGCGCAACAGCGATACGAGGTCGTAGGTGATCGGGCCATAGACGGCATCCTGAAAGTCGAGGATGCCTGGATTGCCTTTCGGCAGAACCATCAGGTTGCGCGAATGGTAGTCGCGGTGCACATAGACTTGCGGCTGCGCCAGGTTGTTGGCCAGCAGGGCGTCGAACACTTTGTTCAGGTCGGCTTGCTGTTGTTCGGTCAGCGTCACGCCCAGGTGTTTGGCGATATACCAGTCGGGGAATAGCTGCAGTTCGCGCAGCAGCAAGGCGCGGTCGTATTCGGGCAGCGGACCGGGGTTGCTGTGGGTTTGGATCAGCACCAGCGCGTCGATGGCATCCAAGTACATCTGGTGGGCATTGTCGGCGTTCAACTGCTGCAGGTAAGTGGTCGTGCCGAGGTCGGACAGCAGCAGGAAGCCGTTTTCGACATCCTGCGCGAGAATGCGCGGCACCGAGGCGCCGGTCTGGCCGAACAGTTCGGCGACATGGATGAAGGGCCGGACATCTTCCTGCGGCGGCGGGGCGTCCATGACGATATAGGTGGCATTGTCCGCGCCATCGACCCGGAAATAGCGCCGGAAACTGGCGTCGGCGGAAGCCGGGCGCAGGGTGTCGGGGCGGGTGGCAGGGTTGGGCAGGGTGGTCAGCCAGTGTGTCAACTGGCTGAGACGCGGGTCGGCAGAAGTCGGGTGCGGCATGGGAATTTCGGGGGCTTTCAGGGTGTTTTCAGGAATGCGGTTGCTGGGAGGATAGTTCCCCTATAATACGGGATTCGTTTCAAAAAAGCGCCTGTTGCAGGCTGTTTTGCAGGGAGAGCGGTTGCCGGCGGTGGATGGTCGGTGCCCTTGATAAATTAAAAAAAGCCGACAGCCTCGCGCTCGGCGTGAACGTGTTTCTTCATGATCCGGTTTCCCGATTTTTCCGACGCGCCGCGTTTGCTGGGCTTGGTGACGACCACGGTGGTGGCGGTCGCCACGCCGGCGTTGGTGCATGCCCAAGTCACCATGCAACTCGGGGATGACAAAAACGCGCCGGTCAATATCAGCGCTGAAATCATGACCGGCCGGCCGGATCGCGAAGTCGTGGCCGAACGCAATGTCGAAGTGGTGCGCGGTTCTTCCATCATCAATGCCGATTGGGCGAAGTACCGCATGGTGGAAGGCGAGGTCGAGGCGCGCGGCAATATCAAGATGAAGCGTTACGGCGACCGCTACACCGGTGACAATCTGCTGTTCCAGATCGACACCGGCGCTGGCTTCATCACCAACCCGACCTACCGTCTGGAAAAGAACAACGCCCAAGGCAAGGCCGAGCGCATCGATTTCGAGTCCCGCGACATGGCGGTGGTGCAGGACGGCACCTACAGTACCTGCGAAGGACCCGACCCGGATTGGTATCTCAAATCGAGCAAGCTGCGGCTGGACAAGCAGGCCGATGAAGGCAATGCCGGTGCGACGGTGGTGTACTTCAAAGGCGTGCCGATTCTGGGTACGCCGCTGATGTCCTTCCCGCTGTCGGATGCGCGCAAGTCCGGTATCCTGCCGCCGACCGTGGGCAGCACCAACAAGGGCGGTCTCGAAGTGATGGTGCCGTATTACTTCAACCTCGCGCCCGACTACGATTTGACGGTGTACCCGAAATTCATCGCCAAGCGCGGCTTGCAACTGGGGGCGGAAGGGCGCTATCTCGGTCGTGCGCTCGGCGGCAATTATTATGGCGAGACGCGCGTCGAGTTCATGAATGATCGTGATACCGACAGCAAGCGCTTTGCTTTTAGCTCGCAGCATTTGCAGACCTTCGATAGCGGACGTTGGACGCTCAACTGGAATCTCAATGGTGCGTCGGACGACAATTACCCGATCGACTTTGCCCGCACCATCACCGCCGGTGCGCAGCGCCTGCAAACGCGCGATGCCAGCCTCACGTATTCCGGTAATGACTGGAATGCCGTGCTGCGGACATCGGATTACCAAGTATTGCAGGATCCATTAGCGCCGATCGCGCGACCCTATGGCCGTCTGCCGCAATTGACTTTGAACGCCGGCCGTCAAGACGTCAACGGTTTCGACTGGTCGGTGATGACCGAGGCGACCCGTTTCTGGCAGCCGCAGGATGCCAACAATGATCTGCTTTACGGTCGTCCGAATTCGCTGTATCCGCGCACCGGCAACCGGTTGGTGGTGAATCCGAAATTGTCTTACCCGATTCTGCGGCCCGGTTATTTCATCACGCCGCAGGTGTCGCTGCATGCGACCTCCTATTCGCTCGATAACCAAGCGGCAGGCACGCCGTCCAGTCTGAGTCGGGTGCTGCCGACCGTGTCGCTGGACAGCGGCATGATCTTCGAGCGCGAAGCCAATTTGTTTGGCAATGCCGTCACGCAGACACTTGAACCGCGTTTGTTCTATGTCTATACGCCTTACAAGGATCAAAGCCAGTATCCGCTGTTCGATACCGGCGAGGCGGATTTTAATTACGGTCAATTGTTCGCGGAAAACCGTTTCGTCGGTCAAGACCGCATCAGCGACGCCAACCAGTTCACCGCTGCGCTGGTGTCGCGCATCATCGAACCGTCCGGCATCGAGCGCGCGCGTTTCGCCATTGGTCAGCGTTATTACTTGAACTCACCACGTGTTTCTCTTTTGCCTGCCGCCAACCAGAGTCGTTCCGACCTGTTGCTTACGGCGTCGGCCAAACTGCTCAATGGTCTGAGCGCCGAAACCAATATGCAGTACAGCCAGAGCCAGAACCGCATGGTGCGCTCGAACTACGGCGTGCGCTGGCAGCCGGCGCCGATGAAGGTGCTGAACCTGCAATATCGCAGTGATGTGCCCAACCAGTTGAAACAGATCGATGTATCCGGCCAGTGGCCGATCGCGCGGCGCTGGTATGCAGTCGGGCGCGTCAATTACTCGATGCAAGACAAGTCGGTTGGCGAGGCGCTGGCCGGTTTCGAGTACAAAGCCGATTGCTGGGTATTGCGCTTGGTCGCGCAGCGTACGCCGACTTCTTCGCAGACCGCAACCACCGGTTTCTTCATCCAACTCGAATTGAACGGTTTATCGAAGATCGGCTCTAATCCGCTGGACGCCTTGCGTAGCAGCATCCCGGGTTATCAGACGGTCAATCCTTGATTCGACCATCGTATCCATTTCATTTATGAAAGCGTTTTCCATCATGCACAGCCAACCGATCAGCCGCATCGTTTTTGCCGGCATCTTGTCTTGCGCCGCGCTGTCGCCAGTGCAACATGCTTGGGCGCAGTTCAAACCTGCCGCGCCGGCAGCAGCCGGTGCGCCTGCGGCCATCACAGCGTCGGCCGCCAACAGAGTGCAGGATGTCGATTCCATCATCGCCGTGGTCAATACCGATGTCATCACCCGCGGCGAACTGGAAGATCGCACCCGCACGGTCGAGCAGCAGTTGAAGGCGCAAGGCAACACCTCGCTGCCGCCGCGCGGCCAATTGATGCGCCAAGTGTTGGAACGCATGATTGTCGAGCAGGCGGCACTACAACAAGCGAAGGAAATGGGTATTCAGGCCGACGATGCCATGCTCGACCGCGCGCTGGCGCGCATCGCCGAGCAGAATAAGATGTCTTTGCAAGAATTCCGCCGTCAGCTCGAAGGCCAAGGCATGTCTTACGTGAAGTACCGCGAACAAATTCGCCGCGAAATCATCATGCAGCGTTTGCGCGAGCGCGAGGTGGATAACAAGATTCAGGTATCCGAATCCGAGATCGAGAATTATCTAGCCGCGCAGGGTGCCGCCGGCGCAGCGCACGGGCAGGATGAATGGAACGTTGCGCACATCTTGGTGCGCATCCCGGAAAACGCCTCCGCCGAACAGATCGAGCAGCGTCGCAAGCGTGCCGAGCAATTACTGGCGCAGTTGAAGTCGGGCGCCGATTTTGCCAAGCTGGCTGCCGCTTCTTCCGATGCCGACGATGCGTTGAAAGGCGGCGAACTTGGCTGGCGTTCGCCCGACCGTTTGCCACAATTGTTCACCGATGCGCTGGATAAGGCGAATCAAGGCGACATCGCGCCACTGGTGAAAAGCGCCAACGGTTTCCACATCCTCAAACTAGTCGGCAAACGCGCGGCGAGTGTGATGAAAGGTGGCGCTGCCGCGCCGGCAGCGGTGCAGCAAACCCATGCGCGCCACATTCTGATTCGAGTCAACCAGATTGTTTCGGCCGCCGACGCCCAGCGCAAGCTACTCGACTTGAAACAACGCATCGAAAACAAGGCGGCGACTTTCGAGGAACTGGCCAAGTCCTATTCCAATGACAGTACGGCAGCCAAGGGCGGCGATCTTGGTTGGATCTATCCGGGCGACACCGTGCCCGAATTCGAGCGGGCGATGAATGCCTTGAAGATTGGTGAAATCAGCGAACCCATCGAATCGCCTTTCGGCTACCACTTGATTCAGGTGCTGGAACGCAAGACCGAAGACGTCTCGCAGGAACGGCAGCGTCAAGCGGCGCGTATGGCAATCCGCGAGCGCAAACTGGACGAAGCAACGCAAGATTGGATGCGGCAGTTGCGCGACCGCGCCTACGTCGAATACCGCTTCGAAGAACGCTGATGCAAGCGCCGACCGACCGTCCCGCCGTCGCGATCACTTGCGGCGAGCCGGCCGGAATCGGCCCCGAAATTGCCATACGCGCCGCCTGGCGCTTGCGCGCCGAAGCGTCCTGCATTCTGATTGGTGACGCCGCTTTCCTGGCGCAAACGGCAGCAGCGATCGATCCTGCCATCCGGCTCTCCGCACTTTCTTTGCAGGCAGTACGCAATAATGGCTTGCCGCGATTCGACGATGCACGTTTGACCGTCATCGATAGTCCTCTGGCTGCAGTCGTCACGCCCGGCGTACTCGATCCCCGCAACGGCCGCGCCGTTTTGCAGACGCTCGATATCGCCATCGAAGGCGCGACAGAAAAATGGCTCGACGCCATCGTCACCGCGCCGCTGCAAAAAAGCACCATCAACGATGCCGGCATCGCTTTCACCGGCCACACCGAATACCTCGCCGACAAAACCGGCACGCCGCAAGTCGTGATGCTGTTGGCCGCCGCTGGTGATAACGACGACAATGACCCGCATCCGTTGCGGGTGGCACTGGCGACCACGCATTTGCCGCTGAAAGATGTGCCGGCTGCATTGAACACGGCCGGCCTGCTGCGCACCATTGAAATTATTCACGCGGATTTGCAAGCGAAGTTTGGTATCGTCAAGCCGCGCATTTTGGTGACCGGCCTGAACCCGCATGCCGGCGAGGGCGGTTATTTGGGGCGCGAGGAAATCGACATCATCGCACCGGCGATTCGCGCCGCCCAAGCTAACGGCATCGATGCGCGCGGCCCGTATCCGGCCGACACTTTGTTTCAGCCGAAATATCTGCACGATGCCGATTGCGTGCTGGCGATGTATCACGACCAAGGCTTGCCGGTGCTGAAGCATGCCAGCTTCGGGCGCGGCGTCAACATTACGCTCGGCTTGCCAATTATTCGTACCTCGGTCGATCACGGCACCGCGCTCGATCTGGCAGCGCAAGGCATCGGCCATGCCGATGACGGCAGCATGATCGAAGCGATCAAGATGGCGGTGCGGATGGTGCGGGCGGTACAAGCCTCGCGCAAGGCGAGCACATGAAACACATTCCGCGCAAACGTTTCGGTCAGAATTTTTTGACGGATGACGGCGTGCTGCATGACATCATCCGCGCCATCGATCCGCAGCCGGACGATGCGATGGTCGAGATCGGCCCCGGCTTGGCGGCGATGACGCGTCTGCTGCTGGAATCGCTGAAGCAATTGCATGTGGTTGAACTCGATCGCGATTTGGTGGCGCGACTGAAAAAAAGTTTTGATCCGGCGCACCTAGTCGTGCATTCTGCCGATGCGCTGCAATTCGATTTCGCCTCGATTCCGGTTGCCACTGGAAAGAAATTGCGCGTGGTCGGCAACCTGCCTTACAACATTTCCAGTCCCTTGCTGTTTCACTTGGCGCAGATCGCGCCGCAAGTGCAAGACCAGCATTTCATGTTGCAAAAAGAAGTCGTGGAAAGAATGGCGGCCGAGCCCGGCAGCAAAACGTACGGCCGTTTATCGGTGATGCTGCAATGGCGTTATCACATCGCATTACTGTTCGTGGTGCCGCCGACGGCTTTCGATCCGCCGCCGCAAGTCGATTCGGCCATCGTCCGCATGATTCCGCTGTCATCGCCGTTGGCCTGCGATCAGGGCAAGCTGGAACAGGTAGTGACGAAAGCATTTTCACAACGGCGCAAGGTGATCCGCAATTGCTTGGCCGGGATGTTTACCGAAAATAATTTGATCGATGCCGGCGTCGATCCGCAAGCGCGGCCGGAAACCATCCCGGTCACGCAGTTTGTAGCGTTGGCGAATGCTTGGGCGTGCGTTGCGCCAGATACCGTTTCTCCTTAGAGCGCGACAAGTTTCTGTATGGGGTCTTTTTGTAAAAGAACCTCGAATTCTTCTGCGGGAATGGGTGGGCTGTAGAGGTAGCCTTGGATTTGATCGCAGCCATGTGCTTGCAGAAACGCAAGTTGTGCCTGAGTTTCCACTCCCTCTGCAACAATTTTCAAACCCAGACTGTGACCCAGCATAATCACCATGTTCGCTATGGCTTCGTCTTCCGCATCCACAGAAATGTCGCGGACGAAGGACTGATCGATTTTCAGGTAATCGACGGGAAACCGTTTCAGGTATCCCAAGCTTGAATACCCTGTGCCGAAATCATCGAGCGAGACGTGAACGCCGATTTGCTTGATCTCTTTCAGCACCTTCAGCGTGTGCGTGGCATCACGCATCACATCCGTTTCCGTCAATTCCAATTCTAGGAGATCAGGGGGCAATCCAGATGTGTGAAGATGCTGGGCCACGACCCCCGCCAGATTTTCTGACTGAAATTGGCGTGCCGAAACGTTGACGCTGACGATGGTCGGTAGATGCGGACGCAATGTTCTCCAACGCTGCGCTGTCGTGCAGGCCGTGCGCAGCACCCATTCGCCCATGGGAACGATCAAGCCGGTCTCCTCGGCGACGGGAATAAAATTGGCGGGCGATATCAATCCATGAGTGGGATGTTTCCAGCGGATCAGCGCCTCGGCACCCACGATGTGCCCGGTTTTGGCATCGCAGCGTGCTTGGTAATAGAGTACGAACTGCTCTTCTATCAGAGCCTGACGCAACCCCGATTCCAACTCAAGGCGCTGTTGCATGCGCGAATTCATCTCCTTCTCGAAGAACTGGAAACGATTGCGGCCGCTGTCCTTGGCACGGTACATGGCAATGTCTGCGTTCATCAGCAGATCGCTCACGATTAGTCCATCTCGCGGGACGAGGGCGATGCCCACGCTGGCCGATACAGTACATTGCTGTCCTGCTAGGAATACCGGTTCAGTGATTGCGGCCAGTAATTGCTGGGCTTTCGAGGTTATCTCGGCTTCCGTTGATGTGTTCGAGAGGACAATCAGGAATTCGTCCCCGCCAAGGCGTCCGACGATGTCGGTGTTGCGCACGGTCTGTTGCATGCGTTTGGCCATCTCGACCAGCAAGGCATCGCCGACAGCGTGTGACAGGGTGTCGTTTACTATTTTGAAATGATCCAAATCCAGCAACAGGATCGCGGATAAACCTTGGGAGCGAACTGCTGTGGCGATGACATGCTGAATATGATTGTCCAGCAAGGCGCGGTTGGCCAGCCCGGTCAACGGATCATGGGTTGCGGCATGTTCGAGTTCCCGCTGGTAGCGTTCTTGGATGGCTTGGGCTTCGATCAAGGAGTGCTGCATATTGTTGAAGCGGTGTGTCAGTTGAACTAGCTCGACCGGACCATCGATAGTGACCGATTGCATCTGGCCAGTAGTGACCGCATCCACCGCCGTTTCCAATCTCAGGATCGCTGCGCGCAGGCCTTGTACGAACAGCCAAGCCAACCATATGCCAACGATCAGGCCGGCGCCGCCTAGCAATAAATTGGTTGCGAGCTGCTTGAGCAAGGGAGTATCGAGCACTGACGTTGGCACGGATGTCGTAACAGAGTAGCCGGTTTCGGTGGAGCGATGCATTGCGGCCACCGAGGCGCGCCCTTCTAAGGTGCCGCCCTCGCCGAGCCGTTCAGCCGGGCCGGTCAACCATTGCAATAGCGAGGGCGCAACCTTTGTTCCCATGGTGCGACCGGCATCGAGCCGACGTCCGGCAATGCTTCCCTCGGCGTCATAGATGACAGCATTCCAGCCTGGTGGAAAAAGCTGAGAGTTCAGCACGGCATTGATGTGCTCGCAGTAAATGCCCGCAGACAGGACGTATTGTATTTTGCCGTGGATGCGCACGGGTACGTCGATGGGAATGACCAAGCGATCGGATACCGATCCTTGCGTGATATTGCCAATCATGCTTCTACTTTCACGAGCCGCTTGTTCGATATTTTTTGTGCGCAGCGGCCTCGGTAGAACGATGCCTAAAGTCTCCATATTACTTAACACAATTTTTCCATCTGGCGTATGGAGTTGTAGTGTGTCCACCAGCGGAATGGCGACATGGGCAGCTTGCAGGGTATCGCGAAAGGCGGCCAAATTCTGAGGGTCTAGATCGTCGCTGGTCGCGGCCAGCAGCTCTAGGCTGCGCTTGACGTCCAAGATGTTCTGATCGACCAGATGGCTCATGGTGCGCACTTGGCTCAGCAGATTTTGACGAGCGGCGTCCCGAGCGGATTGGTATGCGCTGTAGTAAACGTACGTCATTGTCAGCATGCCGGGAAGCAGTGCCAATGCCAATAACGCGTTGAGGCGGAAGGATTGAAACCAGCGTGTTGGAATAAGTTTCATGGTGCTTCTCTCAGTGTTTTTGCATCCATGCGGGAAGAGACGTCGCGTGCTTTCTGGCGCGGCGGTGAGAAAGTTTGCTGTCAGTTTGTTCAGCTTAAACTTGCTCACCGCCTTGCGCTGTGCCAGTCAGTACCAGAGAATTAAAACTCCTCCCAATCCGCATTGTCACTGGCTGCGCGTAGCGGCAAGGCGCGTTCGGCCATTTGGCGCTGCGGTCTTGCGATGGCCTTGGCAGCAGGCTTGGCAAGCGCGGATTTGATCGGTGCAACGGCGCTGCGCTGTGACATGGCGCTACCACCTTCCAGCTTGAATACGCCCACGGCCTTGGACAGATTGCCGGCTTGACTCTGCATGCTGGCCGCTGCGGCGGCGGCTTCCTCCACCAGCGCGGCATTTTGCTGCGTGACCTGATCCATCTGGGTCATGGCGATATTGATCTGCTCGATGCCGGAAGTCTGCTCTTGGCTGGCGGCGGTGATCTCGCCCATGATGTCGGTCACGCGGCGGATGCTATCCACGACTTCTTGCATGGTCGCGCCGGCCTGATCGACCAGCTTCGAGCCGGCATCCACCTTCTCCACCGAATCGACGATCAGCGCTTTGATTTCCTTGGCCGCACCGGCCGAGCGTTGCGCTAGAGACCGTACCTCGGATGCCACCACCGCGAAGCCACGTCCCTGTTCGCCGGCACGGGCGGCTTCTACGGCGGCATTCAGCGCCAAGATATTGGTCTGGAACGCGATGCCGTCGATCACGCCGATGATATCGACGATCTTCTTGGACGAATCGTTGATCGCCCCCATCGTCTGCACCACTTGGCCGACCACACCGCCGCCTTTGACGGCGACTTCGGAAGCCGACATGGCGAGCTGGTTGGCTTGCCGTGCATTGTCGGCATTTTGCTTGACGGTGGAAGTCAGCTCTTCCATCGACGATGCGGTTTCTTCCAAGCTGGCGGCTTGTTGCTCGGTGCGCGATGAAAGATCGAGGTTGCCGGCCGCGATTTCGCCGGATGCCGTGGAAATCGTATCGGTGCTGACGCGCACTTCGCTGACGATGCCGACCAAGCTGTCATTCATCTCTTTCAGCGCTTGCAGCAACTGCCCGGTTTCATTGGTCGAATCCACCGCGATCTTACTGGTCAGATCACCGCCGGCGATGCCTCGGGCAATCCCGACTGCATAATCCAGCGGGCGGGAGATGCCGCGAACCAACCATGTGCCGATGACAGCGCCAAGGAGCAGGCCGATTACGATCAGGCCGATCGATAGGGTACGGAATGTGCTGTAGGAACGCTGTGCATTTTCGTATTCCTTTTGCGCGACATCGAGCTGCAGCTTGATTAGATCGTTCATCGGCACACGGACTTTTTCATACAAGGTGGTCATTTTCTTTTGCAGAATTTCGGTAGCCAGCTTGATGTTTTGTGCGCGCATGGCAGCGACGGTCGGGGAGAGTGCTTCATCTAAAAAGATTTTTCGGGCAGCGATAAACTGATCGGCCAGAACTTTTTCCTCCGGTGTTAGT
>JAFECY010000089.1 GCA_018241865.1 Pseudomonadota bacterium
TGGGTGATATTTAGCGCCAATGACTCATCCCCATCCCGACCTTCCCCTTCAAGGGGAGGGAGCGCAGGTGTGCCGCTGTCGCCAGAATTACTGACTGATGTGTAAATTGCTTTTCCGCTTTTGCGTAAATTTTGATAGTGCCGCTGTATTTCCATTGTTTCTTTTCTCCGAGGTGTATCGCATGAATGTCTTGCGCGCTCGTTGTTTTGCTCGCGTGTTGCTCGCTGCGCTGTGCGTGTTGATGCAGTCGTTTGCCGTAGCGCAATCATTACCGTCGAATGTGCGTGCTGCTTTCCAGCGCGCCGCCATTCCGCTCGATGCGGTTGGCATACAGGTGCAGGAAGTCGGTGCGCACAAACCTTTGTTGGCGCTCAACCCAAGCCAGCCTTTCAATCCCGCTTCGACCATGAAGCTGGTGACCAGCACCGCCGCGCTGGAACTGCTCGGCCCGACTTTCACGTGGAAGACGCAGGTCTATACGACCGGCATGCAGTCCGGCGATATCTTGCTTGGCGATCTGGTCATCAAGGGCGGTGGCGATCCCAAGTTGGTGCTGGAAAATTTCTGGTTGTTGTTGCGCCAAGTGCGCGCGCGCGGCATCCGCGACATACGCGGCAACGTGGTGCTCGATCGCAGTTTTTTCGAGGACAGCACCTATGATCCGGCCAAGTTCGACGGCGATCCGCTGCGCCCCTACAATGCCGGCCCGGATGCGCTGCTGCTCAATTACAAGGCCTTCACCTTCCGCTTTTTGCCGGATGCGCAAAGCAATACAGTGAAGGTCGCGACCGATCCGCCGGTGACGGGTTATGCGGTGACGGCGCCCAAACTCGGCGGCGGCGATTGCGGTGATTGGAAACAGAAGTTAGCGTTACGCATCGACGGCAATGGCGCGGAATTTTCCGGTGCGTATCCGGCAGCGTGCGGCGAAAAAATTTGGCATGTTCACCCGTGGATGATGCCGCGCACGCGCTACTTTGGTTTGGTGTTCCGTCATCTGTGGCAAGAGCTAGGCGGCAATCTGCGCGGTGAAGCAGTCGATGGCAGCGTGCCAGCCGATGCACGATTGTTGCTGCAGTGGGAATCGCCGACGCTGCCGGAAGTCGTGCGCGACATGAACAAGTACAGCAATAACGTCATGGCGCGGCAGATGTTTCTGACGCTGGCGGCGCAGACCGCGCAGCAGCCGGGCAATATCGAGCGCGGCCGTCAGGCGGTCATGTCTTGGCTGGCGAGTAAAAAAATCGACGCACCGGATCTGGTGATTGAAAACGGCTCCGGTTTGTCGCGCACCGAACGCATCGCTCCGGCGACGATGGCGCGACTGTTGGCGACTTTCTACCAGTCGCCCTTGATGCCTGAATTCATGTCCTCGTTGCCGTTGGCCGGTTACGACGGCACCATGCGTAAGCGCGTGCAGCAGCAAGGCGTGGCGGGCAACGCGCATATCAAAACCGGCTCGCTCAACGAGGTGCGCGCTATTGCCGGCTATGTGCTGGCGGCGTCCGGCAAACGTTACGCGGTGGTCTGTTTCATCAATCATGGCAATGCGCCTCGCGGACAGGAAGCACAGGATGCACTGTTGCAATGGGTGTACGAAAATGGTTAAGGATGGTGGATAGCGGCTGACGGACTGCCACAAGCCTGACGCCGTTGTTATGATGGATGCGGCGATCATGTCCGGGAGGGATGTCGATGAAACGATTACTGCGCGTGATGACGATGACGGCGACGCTGGCGGTTTTGCTGTGCTCGCCTGTGCAAGCGGAAGAAAAAGCATCGGCCGGTGCGGCTGCATCCGGCGCGATTTCTTCCGTCGGCGTTCCCTATGATTGGCGCAATGGCCCGAGCGATATTACGCTGCTCGATCAAGCCACACTGAAATTACCGGCCGGCTATGCTTGGTTGCCGCAGGACGAAGCGCGGCGCATGCTGCAGCAGTTCGGCAATCCAAACGTCGCCGACGTGGTGGGCGTGGCAACCGGCAGCACCCACGATTGGCTGTTGGTCGTGCGCTTCGATAAATCCGGCATGGTGCGCGACAAGGAGGCGGGCAAGTGGAATGTCGATGCGGTGTTGGAATCACTGCGGCAGCTCACGACGCAAACCAATCTGCAGCGGCAGAAGCAGAGCGCGCCAGAAATCGAGATTCTCGGCTGGTTGGAGCAACCCCGTTACGATGCCGCGCGTCATCGCCTGACTTGGGGCATCGCCGTACGCAATAGCGGCGACGAATCGCCCGACGCGCAAGGACTCAACTACAACACCTACCTGCTCGGCCGCGATGGCTATTTCAGTTTGAATTTGATTACCGGCTTGCAGCGGATCGATAGCACCCGCCCACTTTCCGCCGCGCTGATCGACGCCATCGAATTCCGCGATGGCAAGCGCTATGGCGATTTTTCCGCCAACGACAAAGCCGCAACGTTCGATATCGGTGGCCTGCTGGCAGGCAAGGGCGAAGTGACGACCACGCAAAAAGCCGAGAAGCCGGTCGCTGCGAAGAAGGAAGGATTTTTCAGCACATACGGCAAGCTGTTGATGGGTGTGGTGATCGTTATTCTGCTGCTAGCGCTCGGTGCGCTCGGTTGGTTGTTTTGGCGTCAGCAGAAAAAGTCGGACGAGGTGACGTTGACGCCGGAAGAGCCGACGATGGAAGAGCCGGCAGCCGGAGCGGAGCAAGCGTAGGGCTACGCTGATTCAGCGCAACTCCGAGCGGATTGCAGAAATTTTATAAAACCAGCGGCTTGTTCGACAACTCGTTGCGGTTGTCGCCATTGGCGGGGAAGTGTTGTTGCAGCAAACCGTTCAGCTGCCGCAGCGCCGCCAACGTACTGTCGCGGTAATGGCCTTGCGCGAAACCGGCGGTCATGGTGCGGCACACCGCTTGCCAGTCATCCTTGTGTAGCGCGCGTCCTACCGCACGGTCGGTGATGATTTCCACCTTGCGATCGGCCAGATTCACGTAGATCAGCACGCCGCAATTTTCTTCGGTATCCCAGATGCGGTAGCGGGTGAACAATTCATGCGCGCGCCGACGCGATGTCAGATTGTCGAGCACGTTGTGCCAGGTCAGTGCCGCTTCGACGGCGAAACGAATTTCGGCGCGGTGCACCGCTTCGCCTTCGGCGATGGCGGACTGGATCGCCTGCAGCACATCGGCCGGGAAGGCGCGCTTGGCGGCGGCGCGAGTCGTGAACACATGTTTGTAAAAACGCGAACCGGCCATCACCAGTCTCCCGAGGAACCGCCGCCGTCGAAACCGCCGCCACCGCCGGAAAAACCGCCGCCCGAGGAGCCGCCGGAACTACCCCAACTGCTGCCGGCTCCACCACCGAGGATGACGCCGCTGCTGCGACCCCAGCCATTGCTACTCAAACCGCGGCCTTGCTTGCGCGCCTGCAGCACGATGAAGATGAACACCGCGATGAAAATGATGACCGGAATCGGCACACCGAGAAAGCTATCCTCCGCGTCGTTTGTTTTTGCGCCAGAGCTGGCACCGGCTGCCGCCGGTAGTTGTGCTTGATCGAGTAGAGTGGTGATAGCGCTGACGCCGGCGGAGAGTCCACCGTAATAATCTTTCTGACGGAAATGCGGCGCGATGACATCGGTCAGAATGCGGCGCGATTGCGCGTCGGTCAGCGTGCCTTGCACGCCGCGCCCGGCTTCGATGTGCAGGCGGCGCAGCGCGGAGGGATTGTCGCGCGCCACCAGCAGGATCACGCCGTCATCGACTTTCTTGCGCCCCAGCTTCCAAGCGTCGGCCACGCGGATGCTGTATTGCTCGATGGCTTCCGGCGCGGTGCTGGCGACCAGCAGGATGGCGACTTGGCTGCCGGTGCGCGTCTCGTAATCCTTCAACACATTTTCCAGTGCATCGCGTTGCTGCGCATTGAGCATGCCGGCTTGATCGGTCACGTGCGCCGTCAACGGCGGCACGGCGACGACATCTTGCGCGTGCGCGCCGGCTGTCAGCACCAGCGCAAACAGCAAACCGATCAAGACGCGAAACGAGCGCATGGTTGGGCGATGAGCGACGATTACTTGTTATCGAAATTGACGGCCGGTGCGGTCGAGATCGCCTTTTCGTTTTCTACCGTGAAGGAAGGTTTTACCGGGTAACCGAACATCTTCGCCGTCAGGTTGGTCGGGAAGCTGCGCGCCAGCGTGTTGTACTCCTGCACGGTCGTGATGTAACGGTTGCGCGCCACGGTGATGCGGTTCTCGGTGCCTTCCAGTTGCGACTGCAGGTCGCGGAAGCCGGCATCGGCTTTCAGGTTCGGATAGTTTTCCGACACCGCCATCAGGCGCGACAGGGCCGACGACAGTTCGCCCTGCACTTGCTGGAATTTCTTGAAGGATTCGGGATTGTTCAACACTTCCGGCGTGATCTGGAAACTGGTGGCGGCGGAGCGCGCCTTGGTCACGGCTTCCATTGTGTCCTTCTCATGCTTGGCATAGCGCTCGACCGTCTTGACCACGTTCGGAATCAGGTCAGCGCGGCGCTGGTACTGGTTGACCACTTCGCTCCAAGCCGCTTTGCTCGCTTCATCCTTGGCTTGAAAGTCGTTATAGCCGCAGGCGGACAGCAGCGAAGCCAGCAGGGTGATGGACAGCAGTTTCAGCAGGTTTTTCATGATTTTCCCGAAAGATAAAAAGGTGGCCGGATGCGACAAGATACCACGAACGCCAAGCGATTTCGTGACTGCCGGCCGGGTTACAATGCACGCTTCCCGCACCATCCAATGTTCGCGCCATGACCGCCTTCATCGACAAACTTGCCGCCGCCTGGCGCGCCAACGATTCCCTCTTGTGCGTCGGCCTCGACCCCGACCTCGCCAAGCTGCCGCCACACTTGCGCGGCCAGCCGGACGCCATCTACCGCTTCTGCAAAGACATCATCGACGCCACCGCCGATGTCGCCTGTTGCTTCAAGCCGCAGATCGCCTACTTCGCCGCGCTGCGCGCCGAAGATCAACTGGAAGCCATCTGCGGCTACCTGCGCGAAAAATATCCGCACTTGCCCATCGTACTCGACGCCAAGCGCGGCGACATCGGCGCCACCGCCGAGCAGTACGCGCGCGAAGCCTACGAGCGCTACGGCGCGGACGCGGTCACGGTCAATCCCTACATGGGTTTCGATTCGGTTGCGCCCTACCTGGAATGGCAAGAGCGCGGCGTGATCGTGTTGTGCCGCACCTCCAACCCCGGCGGCTCCGACCTGCAATTCCTGCAGGTGGATGGCCGGCTCTTGTACCAGCACGTGGCGCGGCTGGTGGCGGAGAAGTGGAATACCAACGGCCAGTGCGGCCTGGTGGTCGGCGCGACCTTCCCGAAAGAACTGGAGCAAGTGCGCGCCATCGTCGGCGACATGCCGCTGCTGGTGCCGGGCGTGGGCGCCCAGGGTGGTGATGTGCAGGCGACGGTGAAGGCGGGCAGGACGGCCAATGGCGTCGGCATGATGATCAATTCATCGCGGGCGATTTTGTATGCAGGTAGTGACGAGAATTTCGCGCAGGCGGCGCGCGGTGTGGCGGTGAAGACGCGGGATGAGATTAACTTTTGTAGAAATCCCATTTAAAAAATACGATTGGCCGTATTCGATTATGGATTGGCGCTACGGGTTTTGGAAATTGCCAATAATTTCTATTTCTTTATCGAATTCACAGAGCATGGAAACCAGTGCTTCAGCTTCACCATATCCATCTAAATTTCTGATCGCAGCAATGCCAACCTGACTGGTTTTTGGTAGATTTTTCTTCATCACGGCTTCTCTTGCAGACGGAACAAAAATCGAAGTAA
>JAFECY010000008.1 GCA_018241865.1 Pseudomonadota bacterium
CCGCCTATGACTCGAGTGACCGAGAAACAACGACGAGATATCGACTATGGACCTATCTTCGACGAGAAGAGCAAGGCCATCGATCGACAGCTCGGCATGCCGCATGAGACGTCATTCTTAAAGTCAAGCACGAACTGACGATCGTCGACCGGATTCGAGAATATCAACCATGCCTCAAGTGCAAGATGTCGACAACTCGATATGCCCTTGCGTGGAGCCCCCGAGGAGGATCCTGGTCGGTCGAGGAGTGTTGTTCATCGCAATGGTCAACCAAGCGTTCCGTAGAATGTCGAGAACCACTGGCGCACTTCCCGACGACTATCATCTGCGGACCAGCGACCAAGCCGAACGATCCAGCCGAACCACGTCGTCCTGATCATTCTCGCAATCACTGGCGACAAGGATGAGAACGACACTTGGACCAGCGTATCAAGCTGCAACATGAGATCTCGACACGACGCCCGACAGAACAAGCAATCCTCGATCCCCATGACTCGAGAGTCGAGCGATTGATGATACCCGATACGACGAGCCACGGCGTAAGATGACTCGAGATCACGAGCAACGAGACGAAGCAGGTACAATCAAGGAACGTATGAGGAGCGAAGCCCAAGAGAGTAGTCGCTACGCTTGGAGGAGGAGAGAGTGGTAGAAACGAGTTTGAGCAAGTAGAGCAGTGAAAACGCAATCCACAGCACGAAGCAAGAGAGAAAGAAGGAGTTCAACGACGCAAAGTAGAGGAGCAGAATGCACGCACACACACGACCAAATTCACAAATCAGCAAGCCCGCAAGAAGTATATCGCTACGCTTGGAGGAGGAGAGATGTGGTGAAGTAAGGTCAGAGGAGTGATAAGGAACACGGAAAGCCTGCAAATGATCTACTATAAAGGGCGAACATGGCTTGCTGATGAGCAAGTTCTTAGTTGCGAGGCCAGCCTTAGCCCCCTCCTGATCGTGTCTCCGATAGCTAGTCGATCCCCAATCCCCGTAGCTCTATCGCGATCTAGTGGCTCCCCGTGGTAGCCACTTCGCCTCATCTTGGTGGAGGATGCATACGATCAACCGCTACCATCCGCAGAACAACAAGATAGCGAGTATCGCACACACAATCCCCTGTAGAACACGCACCATCGCGTACCATCGTGCACCACGCTCACACGCGCCCACTCCGTCTACATCGACTCTGCCGCACTGAATCGCACCACAGTACCACCGCAGCCACGGAGTATCATCCCTTCAGCCCGCTTTACGCGAGCACGAGCGAGCCCGGCGTCGCCGCGACCACTCGCGCTACGTTCTGCCGTGCGCACTCGTCGGCGATACCGCCGAGACTGCTACTCGACGCGCACGAGGAGAATCGCACACGATACCATCTCCCGCGACACGAGTATCAACTACAACGTATCTACAACGCGACCGATATCGATTTGAGCCACGATATCGAGAGCACAGCGACGAGCGCACCGAACGCGCGAGATAGTATCTACTGCGCAATGACCGCCGTTCTGCACGTCGTACTCGGCTATGCGCGCGTATCAGACTCATTGCTCTCGAGAACCAGATACCACACGACCCATGGAACGGTACTAGTGACACCCGACGGCGCATCGAGCGCGTTTATTGTACTTGCGCGCGATTACGCGCGACACATATCTCGCGCAGATATCGTCGATCGCGCGCGGCGACACGCGCACCACGAATGCGCCACGAATGTTCCATCGGTAGAGCACACCACGAGCTTACCCGTGAAGCTCACAGTTGCTTTCTGATGCCCCATGCTTCTGTTTCCCGCGCTTTTCGCTTGTTTTCGCCTCCGCTATCGCTGCGACTCGGCGCTTTACACTCGTCAGCAACGCGCACAGGAACTGCCCGACGAGAACGAGCACCGCATCCATCAGCAGACGATCCCGCTCTGAGACAGCTCACCCGCTGCGTCACACGACGATCGAGACAATGATATTCACACCAGCGACGAACCAGCGCATACACGATCATCGCCATCGCTACCTCCAATGCGATCGGTGCACCAATCGATCCGACCCATCGACATCCCGAGCACAACGATCACACCTCACACATGCAACAAGCATCGAATACTTGACCGTCGATGAATCGCGTCACGCACCGAGTAGCAAGAGGATGTGATCTTCTCGATCCTAGCGGCCGAGTCCTCGTCACCCGATAACGATCCACATGCTGTCGCAGTCTTTCGGCAAGCACGAGACCCCTTCGAGAGTGGTAGAATGCCGAGGATCATGGTCACTACCCACGAATCTCAGACGCTACCACTGAATTCGACAACCACTGGAACCAATGGAATGACCGCTTGAACATGATCGACACTTGCTCACGCGAACCTCAGATCCGATCAGCACGACACTGCAGCTTCAGGAAGAGGATCATTTCGTCTGACTCGTACCTCTTGACATGCAGTATGCACGGCACCTCACAATCAATCGATTCGAATCAATGAGATCATGAACTACCCCGCGCAGTACGACGAGATTCGACGAGATTCTCGTTACACACACCTTATGTGCTGCGTTC
>JAFECY010000090.1 GCA_018241865.1 Pseudomonadota bacterium
ATTCGTACGACTTGATTGGCCAGATTGTTTCACGTGGAACCAAATAAATCGGCCGCCCAGATGTGCTTGGGAGCGAAAAGCTTCTATAATCTCGCCTCTGCTTGTGTCGAGACCTTTCATGCTTTATCCAACCGAGTTCGATGTGATTGTTGTGGGTGGTGGTCATGCTGGCACCGAAGCCGCCTTGGCGTCGGCGCGCATGGGGCAAAAGACTTTGCTGCTGACCCACAACATCGAAACCTTGGGGCAGATGTCGTGCAACCCATCAATTGGCGGCATTGGCAAAGGGCATTTGGTTAAAGAGGTGGATGCGATGGGCGGGGCAATGGCGATCGCCACCGATGAGGCAGGTATCCAATTTCGGATTCTGAATTCGTCCAAGGGGCCGGCGGTACGCGCCACCCGGGCACAGGCCGACCGCATCCTGTATAAGAAAGCCATCCGGGGTCGCTTGGAAAACCAGCCGAACCTTTGGCTATTCCAGCAAGCCGTTGATGATCTGATGGTGGAGGGCGACCGCGTTGTTGGTGCCGTTACGCAGGTCGGCATTCGTTTCCGTGCCCGCGCCGTGGTGCTGACCGCTGGGACTTTCCTCGATGGCAAAATCCACGTCGGCCTGAATAATTATTCGGCTGGCCGGGCTGGCGATCCGCCCGCCATTTCACTGTCGGCGCGCTTGAAAGAGCTGAAGCTGCCGCAAGGACGCCTAAAGACCGGCACGCCACCGCGTATCGATGGGCGTAGCATCGATTTTTCCGTCATGGCCGAGCAGCCTGGCGATATCGATCCGATCCCAGTATTTTCCGTCATGGGGTCGGCCGCCATGCATCCGCAGCAATTGCCATGCTGGGTGACGCATACCAATGACCGCACCCATGACATCATCCGCGCCGGCCTCGACCGCAGTCCGATGTACACCGGCGTGATCGAGGGCGTTGGCCCGCGCTATTGCCCTTCGATCGAAGACAAGATTCATCGCTTTGCTGACAAGGCATCGCATCAGATTTTTCTCGAACCGGAAGGACTGACGACCAACGAGTTTTATCCGAATGGCATTTCAACCAGTCTGCCTTTCGATGTACAGCTCGACCTAGTGCGCTCGATGCGCGGTTTGGAACGCGCGCACATCCTGCGGCCGGGTTATGCGATTGAATACGATTACTTCGATCCGCGCGGCTTGAAAGCTTCGCTGGAAACGCGGGCGATCCAAGGGCTATTTTTTGCTGGCCAGATCAACGGCACCACTGGCTACGAAGAGGCGGCGGCGCAAGGCATGCTGGCTGGCCTCAATGCCGCTTTGCTGACGCAGGGGTGTGATGCGTGGGTGCCGCGCCGCGACGAGGCGTACCTTGGCGTGCTGGTCGATGACTTGATTACCAAGGGCGTGCAAGAGCCTTACCGCATGTTCACCAGCCGCGCCGAATATCGCTTGAGCTTGCGCGAAGACAATGCGGATATGCGTCTGACAGAAATCGGCCGCAAGCTGGGTTGTGTCAGTGATGCCCAATGGACGATGTTTGAAGCCAAGCGCGAAGCCGTGGTGCGCGAGGTCGAGCGCCTGAAATCGACTTGGGTCAACCCCCGTATTTTTGCTGGCGAAGAAATCGAGCGTCTTTTGGGTAAGGGGATAGAGCGAGAGTATGCGCTTGCTGATTTGCTCAGCCGCCCGGCGGTGGACTATGACAGTTTGATGGCTTTGAAGCGCCAAGATGGTACGGCGCTGGCTGCGGCCGAATCGCTGGAAGACAGCGTCAAGGAGCAAGTCGAAATCCAAATCAAGTATGCCGGCTATATTGAGCGTCAGGCTAGGGAAGTCGAGCGCCACGATCACTATGAAAATTTTAAGCTGCCACGTGATCTGGATTATCTCGAAGTGAAAGCCTTGTCGATCGAGGTGCGACAAAAGCTGAACAAGCATCGCCCAGAAACTTTGGGTCAGGCTTCGCGTATTTCCGGCGTGACGCCGGCGGCGATTTCGCTGTTGCTGGTGCATTTGAAGAAAGGCGGCTTCAAAGGTTTTGCCGCCGCGTCGGCCGACACCACGCAAGTTTGATGCGGCTACGCAAATGAGTCATTTTGATCGCGCTGCATTGGCGCACAAATTAACGGCGGAGACGGACGCATTGCCGTTCGCGCTGACAGAAGAAGAAATCGCCAGCCTGCTGGATTTCCTCGCTTTGCTGGCAAAGTGGAACAAGGTGTACAACCTGACGGCGGTGCGCGAGCCGGAACAAATGCTGACCCAGCATGTGCTGGATTGTCTGGCGGTGTGCCCAGCATTTACGGCGGCGCACAGGGTGCTCGATGTCGGTGCGGGTGGCGGCTTGCCCGGCATGGTGCTGGCGATCTGGGCGCGCCGTTATGCGCCGGACATGCGGGTGTCACTGATCGATACGGTGCACAAAAAAACAGCGTTCTTGACGCAGGTGAAAGCAGAGGTGGGATTAACGAATGTGACCGTGCTGACTGGTCGAGTAGAAGAATTGCTGGCGGCGGAGAAATTCGATGTCATTACATCGCGGGCGTTTGCCGAACTGGCCGATTTCGTCAACTGGTCCGGTCATTTACTGGAACAGGACGGACGTTTTATCGCCATGAAGGGAATCGCACCGCATGAAGAAATCACGCGCTTGCCGCAAGGCTGGGCAGTTACGGCGGTGCAAGCTTTGGCGGTGCCCGGTTTGCAGGCGGAGCGGCATTTGGTCATCATCGAACGTCAGCATGCAGCGGGCTGACGCAACATATAAATAACGACGGAAAACCAACGGGAATATGGCAAAAATTTTTTGCGTGGCGAATCAAAAGGGCGGAGTCGGCAAGACCACCACGGCGGTCAATCTCGCGGCAGGCTTGGCGCAACTACATCAGCGTGTGCTGCTGGTCGATCTCGACCCGCAGGGCAATGCCACCATGGGTGCCGGCATCGACAAGGGTGCGCTGAAAAGTTCGGTGTATGAAGTCTTGCTCGGTTTGGCCGACATCAAGGCGGCGCGCCAGACTTCCGAGACCGGCAAGTTTGATGTGCTGCCGGCCAATCGTGAACTGGCCGGTGCCGAAGTCGAAATGGTCGAGCTCGACAATCGTGAAAAGCGTCTAAAGGATGCGTTGGCCACAGTCGATGCCGACTATGAATTCATCCTGATCGATTGCCCGCCGGCTTTGTCGATGCTGACCCTGAACGGCTTGTGCGCCGCGCACGGCGTGGTGATTCCGATGCAGTGCGAATACTATGCGCTGGAAGGCTTGTCCGATTTAGTCAACACCATCAAGAAGGTACACGCCAAACTCAATCCCGACCTGAAGATCATCGGCCTGTTGCGGGTCATGTTTGATCCGCGCATGACGCTGTCGCAGCAAGTGTCGGCGCAATTAGAAGAGCATTTCGGCGACAAGGTATTCAAGACGTTGATTCCGCGCAATGTGCGTTTGGCCGAGGCGCCTTCTTATGGTATGCCGGGAGTGAGTTTCGATCCGGCGTCCAAGGGCGCGCAAGCCTATATTGCTTTTGGCGAAGAAATGGTCGAGCGCATCAAGGACATGTGAATGGCGGGACGGCGTTGAGCGTAGCGCTACACAGTCCCCAACAAATCAAACGGAAAAGAATATGGTGACCAAAAAATCGAAAGGCCTTGGCCGCGGACTGGACGCATTGCTGGGCGGCTCCAGCGATATGGCAGAAACAGCGTCGGCGGGCGCCCCCGCCATCATGGCGGTGACGCAACTGCAGGCCGGCAAGTACCAGCCGCGCACGCGCATGGATGAGGGCGCGCTGAATGAATTAGCGGCCTCGATCAAGGCGCAAGGTTTGATGCAACCGATTTTGATTCGACCGGTGGCAGACAGCCGCTATGAAATCATCGCCGGTGAGCGCCGCTTCCGCGCCGCGCAGTTGGCTGGTTTGAGCGAAGTGCCGGTGCTGGTCAAGGATGTCGATGACCAAGCCGCCGCCGCGATGGCTTTGATTGAAAACATTCAACGCGAAGATTTGAATCCGCTGGAAGAGGCGCAAGGTATCCATCGCCTCATTACCGATTTCAATTTCACCCACGAACAAGCCGCCGGCGCGGTCGGCCGTTCGCGCAGTGCGGTGTCGAACCTGCTGCGTTTGTTGAACCTGGCCAAGCCGGTGCAAACCATGCTGATGGCCGGCGATATCGACATGGGTCATGCGCGCGCCTTGCTGGCAGTCGATTCGGCCACGCAAATTACGCTGGCCAATCAGGTCATCGCCAAGCGTCTGTCGGTGCGCGAAGCGGAAAAGCTGGTGGTGCGCGCCACTACCGAGCAGGGCGTGGGCAAACACAAGGATGTCAAAACCAAGAGTCGCGACATCGAACGGCTGGAAGAAGAATTGTCCGATGCGCTTGCTACGACCGTTGCGATTAAACTCGGCGCGAAGAACCGCGGCCAGTTGCTAATCGACTTTGCCGACCTCGATGCGCTGGACGGCATCATCGGACGTTTGCGCGTCGAAGCGTGAGTCGTGCAGACAGTGCCAAGAGGGTGTGGGGCAAGATTTTGCCTATAAGCAAATTACCAGCTTGTCATCTCGTAGTTTTACGGTAGCCAAAAACCCGCCACAATACGGCTTTTCCGCAAGGCAAGGGTTTGACGCTGGCCGCGCAAAACCCTTATACTCCCGTGGCTTCACAGGAACCACCCCTCTGGAATCAAACGCTTGCGACGCATCGTTCTTCTGCAACTTGCGGCAACGTTGATTGTCGCCCTGATCGCCGGATTGCTAAGCGGGATGCCCGCGCTGTATTCGGCGCTGCTGGGGGGCTTGTGCTGCGTGGTGCCGAATGGTCTGTTTGCCTGGCGTTTGTTCGTCGGTGTGCACAAACCCGGCGGCGCCAACCCGATGACGTTTTTCATCGGTGAATTGATCAAGATTGCATTGACGATTGCGCTGCTTGGCGCGGTCGCTTGGCTGTACCGCGATTTGAACTGGCTGGCGCTGATCGCCGCTTTCATCGTGGCGCTGAAAAGTTACATCACCTTATTATTTAGGCACTGACATGTCATCTACCGCTGAAGGCGCAGCAGCGCACGCACCAACCGCATCGGAATACATCGTCCACCATCTCGGACATTTCTCCACCCATCATCAAGACAAGATCGTCGATTTTACGATCTTCAACATGGACACCATTTTTTGGTCGGTGTTCTGCGGCGTGATCGGTTGTCTGATTTTGTGGTTGGCCGCGCGCAAGGCGACTGCCGGCGTGCCGGGCCGGTTCCAAGCTTTCGTCGAAATGATCGTCGAGATGGTCGAAGACCAGTCCAAGTCGATCGTGCATGGCGACCGCAAATTCATCGCGCCGTTGGCATTGACCGTATTTGTTTGGGTCTTCTTGATGAACTCGCTCGATTTCTTGCCGGTCGATATGTTCGCCGCTATTTTCCGTTTGATCGGCATCGACATCCATCACCGCGTGGTGCCGACCGCCGACTTGAACGGCACGATGGGCATGGCGCTCGGCGTGCTGGCCGTGGTCATCTACTACAACCTGAAAATCAAGGGTGTCGGCGGCTGGTTGCACGAGTGGCTGGCAGCCCCGTTCGGCATCTACATGGCACCGTTCAACGTGGTGCTGAACCTGATCGAATACCTGGCTCGTACCGTTTCGCTCGGCATGCGATTGTTCGGCAACATGTACGCCGGCGAACTGCTGTTCTTGCTGATCGCGCTGCTGGGTTCGATGGCCACCGCCTTCGGCTTCATCGGCCACGTGATCGCCGGTTCGATGTGGGCTATTTTCCACATTTTGATCGTGCTTCTACAAGCGTTCATTTTCATGATGTTGACCTTGGTGTATATCGGTCAAGCGCATGAATCGCACTAAGGTTTTTGAATTGCTGCAGTAAAGAAGGGTGTTTTTTGATTTTTGTTTTTAACTTTAACTTTTGAAGGAACTCTCATGACCGATCTCTCTTTTGTTGCTTTGGCTTGCGGTTTGATTATTGGCTTGGGTGCTATCGGCGCTTGCGTCGGTATCGCAATCATGGGTGGTAAATATCTGGAAGCTTCGGCTCGCCAACCGGAACTGATGAACACCCTGCAAACCAAGATGTTCCTGCTGGCTGGTCTGATCGACGCGGCGTTCCTGATCGGTGTCGGTATCGCCATGCTGTTCGCCTTCGCGAATCCGTTCGTTGCCAAGGTTACGGGCTAAGTCGGCTACGCCGATTCTCAACGGCCGAACCATAAGGGTTCGGCATCCGTAATTTTGAGAAGGAAAACACCGTGAACTTAAACGCAACCTTGTTTGCACAGTTCGTGGTCTTCTTCATCCTGGCTGGCTTCACGATGAAATTCGTGTGGCCGCCGCTGATGAAAGCGCTCGACGAGCGCGCCGAGAAGATCGCGAACGGTTTGGCCGCCGCCGAAAAGGGCAAGGCAGAAATGGCTGCCGCTGAAAAGCGCGTGCAGGCAGAACTGTCGTCCGCTCGTGACGAAGGCCAGAAGCGTATCGGCGATGCCGAGAAACGCGCCCAAGCCATCATCGAAGAAGCCAAGAAAACCGCTTCCGACGAAGCTGCCCGCATCATCGCGGCAGCCAAGGCCGATGCGGAACAGCAGGTAACACGAGCACGCGAAGAACTGCGCGGCCAGGTCGCAAGTATTGCGGTCAAGGGCGCCGAGCAGATTCTGAAGCGCGAGGTGAATGCAGCGGCGCACGCCGATTTGCTGAACCAGTTGAAGACCGAGCTGTAATCATGGCTGAACTCGCAACGATCGCCCGTCCTTACGCAGAAGCCCTGTTCCGCGTCGCGCAGTCCGGCAATCTCGCCGCTTGGTCCGAGCTGGTGTCGGAAATGGCGCAAGCCGCCGGCAATCCAGACGTGCAAAGCTTTGTCAGCAATCCGAAATTGTCGAATCAACAGATCGTCGATACTTTTCTGTCGCTGCTGAAGTCCAAAGTCACGCCGGAAGCGAAGAACTTTGTCGGCATGCTGGCTGAAAACGGTCGCTTGACCCTGTTGCCGGAAATCGGCGAACAATTTCATGCGCTGAAAAACGCTGCCGAAGGCAGTGCCGATGCGCTTATTACCAGCGCATTCGAGATGTCCGACGCGCAGGTGAAGGAATTGATCGCCACGCTGGAAAAGAAATTCGGCCGCAAGCTCAAGCCTTCGGTATCGGTTGACAATTCGTTGATCGGTGGCGTGCGCGTCGCCGTCGGCGATGAAGTGCTCGATACCTCGGTGCGCGCCAAGCTGCAAAAGATGCACACAGCCCTGGCGGCGTAACCGGTCATCCGGCAACGTCAGGCACAGTGAAAAATTTTAGGAGTTAACATGCAACTCAACCCGTCTGAAATCAGCGAACTAATCAAGAGCCGCATCCAGGGCCTTGGCGAAGGCGCTGAGATCCGCAATCAAGGCACGGTTATTTCCGTGACCGACGGTATCTGCCGCATTCACGGTCTGTCCGACGCGATGCAAGGCGAGATGCTGGAATTTCCGGGCAACACCTTCGGCCTCGCGCTGAACCTCGAGCGCGATTCCGTCGGCGCCGTTATTCTGGGTGCTTACGAACACATTTCCGAAGGCGATACCGTCAAGACGACCGGCCGCATTCTGGAAGTGCCGATTGGTCCAGAACTGCGTGGCCGCGTGGTCAATGCGCTGGGTCAGCCGATCGATGGCAAGGGCCCGGTCAACGCCAAGCTGACTGCCCCGATCGAAAAAATCGCGCCGGGCGTGATCGCCCGTCAATCCGTTTCGCAACCGATGCAAACCGGCCTGAAGTCGATCGACTCCATGGTGCCGATCGGTCGCGGCCAGCGTGAATTGATTATTGGTGACCGTCAGACCGGCAAGTCCGCTGTCGCGATCGACACCATCATCAATCAAAAGGGTCAGGACGTTACTTGTATCTATGTCGCCATCGGCCAGAAGGCATCCACGGTGAAAAACATCGTGCGTGCACTGGAAGAAAACGGCGCGATGGACTACACCATCGTGGTTGCCGCCACCGCTTCCGAATCCGCCGCGATGCAATACGTGTCGGCTTACTCCGGTTGCGCGATGGGCGAATATTTCCGCGATCGCGGTCAAGACGCCTTGATCGTGTATGACGATCTGTCCAAGCAAGCCGTGGCTTACCGCCAAGTGTCGCTGCTGCTGCGCCGTCCGCCGGGCCGCGAAGCGTATCCTGGCGACGTGTTCTATCTCCACAGCCGTCTGCTCGAGCGCGCTGCTCGCGTCAACCCGGATTACGTCGAAGCTTTCACCAAAGGTGAAGTCAAGGGCAAGACCGGTTCGCTGACCGCACTGCCGATCATCGAAACGCAAGCTGGTGACGTTTCCGCTTTCGTGCCGACCAACGTGATTTCGATCACCGACGGCCAGATCTTCCTGGAAACCTCGCTGTTCAACGCCGGTATCCGTCCTGCGATCAACGCCGGTATTTCGGTGTCCCGCGTCGGTGGCGCAGCGCAAACCAAGGTCATCAAGAATCTGTCCGGCGGTATCCGTACCGACTTGGCGCAGTATCGTGAATTGGCCGCATTTGCGCAGTTTGCTTCCGACCTCGACGAAGCCACCCGCAAGCAGCTTGACCGCGGTGCCCGCGTGACCGAACTGATGAAGCAGGCGCAGTATTCGCCGCTGCCGATCTCGCTGATGGCCGTATCGCTGTTTGCCGTCAACAAGGGCTTTTTCGACAGCTTGGAAGTCAAGCAAGTGCTGGCCTTTGAAGCCGGTCTGCACAACTTCTTGAAGACCAGCCACGCTGCTTTGCTGCAGAAGATTGAAGATTCCAAGCAACTCGATAAAGACGGCGAAGCTGCATTGGCCGCCGCGATTGCCGACTTCAAGAAAACCTTCTGATCCAACGGCTATAAGGAGTAAAACCTCATGGCTGCAGGCAAAGAGATACGCGGCAAGATCAAGAGCGTAGAGAATACGAAGAAGATCACCAAGGCGATGGAAATGGTCGCCGCATCCAAAATGCGCAAAGCGCAGGATCGGATGCGGTCGGCTCGTCCCTACAGTGACAAGATTCGTAATATCGCCGCTAACTTGTCGCAGGCAAATCCAGAGTACACGCATCCCTTCTTGGTCAAACAGGAAGGCGCGAAAACCATCGGCATCATCGTGGTCACGACTGACAAAGGTCTGTGCGGCGGCATGAACACCAACGTCCTGCGTCTGGCGACCAGCAAGATCCGCGAAGCCGAAGGGCAAGGCAGCAAGGTGAAAGCGGTCGCCATCGGTAATAAGGGTTTCGGTTTCCTGAACCGCATCGGCGCGAAAGTCGTGTCGCACGCTGTGCAACTGGGCGACACCCCGCATCTGGACAAATTGATCGGTCCGGTGAAGGTGCTGCTCGATGCATACCAGGAAGGCCAGCTCGACGCGGTCTATATCTGCTACACCAAGTTCATCAACACGATGAAACAGGAACCGATGATGGAGCAGTTGCTGCCGCTGGCATCGGACAAGATGCAGGCTGACAAGGGCTCGCTCGCTTGGGATTACATCTACGAACCCGATGCGCAAACCGTGATCGATGAATTGTTGGTGCGTTACGTTGAAGCGCTGATTTATCAAGCCCTCGCGGAAAACATGGCGTCCGAGCAATCGGCGCGGATGGTGGCAATGAAGGCTGCTTCCGACAATGCCGGTAGCGTGATCGGCGAGCTGAAACTGGTCTATAACAAGACCCGTCAGG
>JAFECY010000091.1 GCA_018241865.1 Pseudomonadota bacterium
GCGTTGATAGACGCGGACAAAACTTTATTTAACTTCTTTCCAGTACGACGCATTCAGACGCCAAGCGAGTACCACGAAGATGCCCATGAATAGCAACACCCAAGGACCCAAACGCTTGCGGGTGTCCTGAGCCGGCTCCCCCATCCAAGTCAGATAGGAAACCAAATCAGCGACAGCATGATCGTACTCTGCAGATGACAATTTCCCGCCAGCAGCTTTACCTAGGCTGACGTGCTTGCCGACATGGTGTTCCATGCCTTCGAGCGGCGTGGTTTCTTCGCTGCGGTTGCCATTTTCATCGAAGGAAATAACCGTCTTGGCAAAGCCGACGATCTTGTCATCTTTTTTCACTTCTTTGATTTCCTCGATATGCGCACCGCGCTTAGCGCCTTGCAGCTCCCACAGTACGTGCGGCATGCCGACATTATCAAACACGGCATTGTTCCACCCGGTCGGGCGGGTGCTGTCACGATAGTAAGCGCGCAGATAGGTATAGAGCCAGTCAGGGCCGCTGCCGGCTTCGGATGCTTTGGCGCGGGCGATCACCGACAGATCCGGCGGCGCTGCGCCGAACCATTCTTTGGCATCCTTGGGCGAGAGCGCTACCTTCATCAGATCACCGACTTTGTCGGAAGCGAACAGCAAGTTGCCTTCGATCTGCTTGTCGGTCAAACCGATATCCTTCAGGCGGTTATAGCGCATGGCGGCAGCCGAATGGCAGTTCAGGCAGTAGTTGACGAACAGCTTGGCGCCATTTTGCAGCGATTCCAGCTTGCTCGACTGATCCGGTGCGCGATCCAGCGGAAAGCCTGCTTCGTTCGCCAAGGCCAGCGTCGGCACCATTGCCAGTCCGACGATAATTTTTTTCAGCAATTTCATGTCGATATTCCTTTGGCGGCTTAGTGCGGATGGAAATTCACGCGGCTGGGAACGGGCTTAAATGTACCCATCTTGCTCCACCACGGCATCAGCAGGAAGAAACCGAAATAGATGAAGGTGCAAATTTGACTGACCGTCTGCGCGATATCCAAAGTGAGTGTGCCCAGTTGCAAGTTACCCCAATAGCCCGGCGCTTTGGTTCCCAAGAAACCCAACACCAAGAAGGCAATGCCAAACACGATGTACACGTACACATGCCCAGCCGGTCGATAGCGGATCGATTTCACTGGAGATTGATCCAACCAAGGCAAACCAGCCAAGATCAGCGTCGATACGCCCATCAACACCACGCCCCAGAATTTCGGGTCGAAGACAAACATCCCAACTAGCGCTGCCAAGGCGACAACGGCAATACCCGTTTTGATCGCCGGCTTCAGATTAGATCGCATCCAAATCAGTGCGACATACGCCACCACGCCAATTTCCAACGCATACATAAACTGTGTCGTGGTTGCGCGCAGAATCGAGTAGAACGGCGTGAAGTACCAGACCGGGGCGATATGCGGCGGTGTTTTCAGCGGATCGGCCGGAATGAAGTTGTTGTACTCCAAGAAGTAGCCGCCCATCTCCGGCAGGAAGAAAATCACTGCGCTGAAAATAGCCAAGAATACGGTGACGCCAAAGATGTCGTGTACGGTGTAGTAAGGATGTGAAGGAATCGCATCGACGCCATGGCCGTCCGGGCCGAGGTTGTCCTTAACCTCGATACCGTCCGGGTTGTTGGAGCCGACTTCGTGCAGCGCGATCAGATGTGCGGCGACCAGGCCAAGCAGCACCAGCGGAACCGCGATCACGTGGAAGGAGAAGAAGCGGTTCAGGGTCGCATCCGACACCACATAGTCGCCGCGAATCCACAACGACAGGTCTGGGCCGATGAAGGGAATCGCGCCGAACAAGTTGACGATCACCTGCGCGCCCCAGTAGGACATCTGGCCCCACGGCAGCAGATAGCCCATGAAGGCTTCCGCCATCAAGCACAAGAAAATGCCAACGCCAAACAGCCAGATCAGCTCGCGCGGCTTACGGTAGGAGCCGTACAAGAGGCCACGGGTCATGTGCAGATAGACCACGATGAAGAAGGCCGAGGCGCCGGTCGAGTGCATGTAGCGCACCAACCAACCCCAAGGCACGTCGCGCATGATGGTGGTTTCGACCGAGAAGAACGCCAGATTGGCGTCCGGTTTGTAGTGCATCACCAGAAAGATGCCGGTGACGATCTGGATCACCAGCACCAGCATGGCGAGCGAACCAAAGATGTACCAAAAGTTGAAGTTCTTGGGCGCGTAGTACTTGCCCCATTGGTCGTTCCACAGCTTGGTGGCCGGGAAGCGTGCATCGACCCAGTTCATCGCCTTGGCGGCGAGCGGCGCATCGGCCGGCAATTTTTTCTCGACGAATGCCATGATTACGCCTCCCCTTCTTTGTCTTTGCCGATCACGATTTTGGTGTCGGTCAGGTACATATAGCGCGGCACATCCAGATTTTGCGGGGCAGGCTTATTCTTAAAAACGCGACCAGCCAAATCAAATGTCGAGCCATGACACGGGCACAAAAAACCGCCCTGCCAATCGTCAGGCAAAGAGGGTTGCGGGCCTGGCTGAAATTTTGATGATGGCGAACAACCTAGGTGAGAACAGATTCCCACCGCAACCAACACGTCAGCGTGCTCTTTGTACGAGCGCGTTTGCTTGTCGCAATAATCTGGCAAGGGCATCGTGTAAGGCTTTTCTGACTTGGGATCGGCCAATGCATTTTCGTCTTTTGCCAAAGTCGCCATCATTTCCGGTGTGCGCTTGAGAATCCAAACCGGCTTGCCGCGCCACTCGACCGTTTTCATTTCACCCGGCTTCAATTCCCCGATATCTACTTCCACTGGCGCGCCGGCGGCCTTGGCGCGCTCAGACGGCTGAAAAGTAGAGACAAAAGCGCCAGCCGTGGCCAAACCAGCCACACCGCCCGCCGCACATGTGGCGAC
>JAFECY010000092.1 GCA_018241865.1 Pseudomonadota bacterium
TCCCACCAGCGGTGGGCGAGTTCGCTGAATTTTTGTAATTCCAGAGGATCGGCATTCGTGGCATTCATGGCTTGCATCATAGCGGGAAAGTAGGCATGCCGCCATTGGCGACAGCATCATTCGGAGGGATTCGTATAAAGCGCAGACAACAAAAAACCCCGCCGGAGCGGGGTTTTTGTCAGGCGAAGCGCTGATTACTTGCGGGTACCAACCACTTCGATTTCAACGCGGCGGTTCGGCTGTTGGCACTTGATCTGTGCAGCACGATTGCCTTTGCAGTCGGTGACGACCGGCGAGGACTTGCCCTTGCCTTCGGTATAGACGCGGTTTTCTTCTACGCCTTTTTCAACCAGATATTTCTTCACTGCTTCGGCGCGACGCACCGACAGTTTCTGGTTGTAAGCCTCGGAACCGATGGTGTCGGTGTAACCGGTGGCGACGATCACTTCCAAGTTCAGGCCGAACAGCTTCAGGAACAGATCGTCCAGTTTTTCTTTGCCTTCTGGCTTCAGTACGGCCTTGTTGAAGTCGAACAGAGCATCGGCGGAGTAGGTGACTTTTTCAGCCGTCGGAGTCGGCTTGGCGCCTGGTTTTGCGGGTTGTGCCGCGGCGATTGCGCCGTCGCAGCCTGCAACGGAATCAGCCGGGGTCCAGTAGGAAGTGCGCCAGCACAGACCGTAGGTGTCACGAACGATCACGCCACGTGCATCTTGAGCGTAGGCGCTTTTCGGGGTGGCTGCCTTGATGTCTTGCGCAGAAGCGGAAAAGCTGATTACTGCGGAAGCAGCAATAATGATTTTGACTAAGTTATTCATATTTCTCCTCTCGGGTGAGATAACAACAATTTTAACTGCGCAACAATTGGCAACTTCCAAACTCAAACCGAGTGAATTTTACCACGGTGTTTGATAACGCCATATCAGGAAGTTTAGCCTGCGATTCGAGGCATAACCTGCAGTTATTTTGCCACATGCTTGTCTTGCTGGTCAGGATTGCCAAAACGGCTAATTGGAGAATTTTGCATTTTTGTTGTGTTTTTACGACTTCTGGCGGGTAAAAACTTGTTTTGTTTAAAACTTTCGGACAAGTCGCGGGTGCATGCGCCGGTCTTTGCCTTTCTGCCGCCGTGGTGCCGGAAGTGCGGGGGTGAGGATGGTGCTCATGGTAAAATCGCACGCTTCCCATCCCGCCGAATGGCAGTTGTCCGGTAGGGATGCCAGCAACCTTTTTCGTACATAGCACCCGGCTCGTCTAATGGATCAATTCGCAAAAGAAACCATCCCCATTTCCCTCGAAGAAGAGATGCGCAAGAGCTACCTCGATTACGCGATGAGCGTGATCGTGGGGCGGGCGCTGCCCGATGTGCGCGATGGCTTGAAGCCGGTGCATCGACGCGTCTTGTTCGCCATGCACGAGACCAACAATGTCTGGAACCGGCCGTATGTGAAGTGCGCCCGCGTGGTCGGCGAAGTGATGGGTAAGTACCACCCGCACGGCGACCAGGCGATTTACGACACCTTGGTTCGTATGGCCCAGGATTTTTCGCTGCGCTACACGCTGGTCGATGGCCAGGGCAACTTCGGTTCGGTCGATGGCGACAATGCCGCGGCGATGCGTTACACCGAGTGCCGACTGGACAAAATTGCCAGCGAACTACTGGCCGACATCGAAAAAGAAACTGTCGATTTCGTGCCGAACTACGACGGCAAGGAAAAAGAACCGTCGGTGTTGCCGACGAGGATTCCCAACCTGCTGATTAACGGCTCGTCCGGCATTGCCGTGGGCATGGCGACCAATATTCCGCCGCACAACATCACCGAAGTCATCGACGGCGCGTTGCACGTGCTGCGCAATGAACATTGCACGATCGATGAATTGATCGAAATCATTCCCGCCCCGGATTTTCCGACTGCCGGCATCATCTATGGCGTTTCCGGCGTGCGCGACGGCTACCGCACCGGCCGCGGCCGTGTGGTAATGCGCGCCAAGACCCATTTCGAGGAATACGGCAAGGAAGGCCGCATTGCGATCATCGTCGATGAGCTGCCCTATCAGGTGAATAAGAAATCGCTGCTGGAACGTATCGCCGAACTGGTGCGCGACAAGAAGTTGGACGGCATTTCCGATATTCGTGACGAATCCGACAAATCCGGCATGCGCGTCGTGATCGAACTGAAGCGCGGCGAAGTGCCGGACGTGGTGCTCAACAACCTGTACAAGCAAACCCAGTTGCAGGACACCTTCGGCATGAATATGGTGGCGCTGGTCGATGGTCAGCCCAAGCTGCTGAATTTGAAGCAGATGCTGGAATGCTTCCTGTCGCATCGCCGCGAAGTGGTGACGCGCCGCACCGTGTTCGAGTTGCGCAAGGCGCGCGAACGCGGTCACGTGCTGGAAGGCTTGGCTGTTGCGCTGGCCAATATCGACGATTTCATCGCCATCATCAAGGCAGCGCCCACGCCGCCGATCGCGAAAGCTGAATTGATGGCGCGCGCTTGGGATTCGTCGCTTGTGCGCGAGATGCTGGCGCGTACCGGCGAAGGCAATCCCGGCGGCATCGACGCTTTCCGTCCCGAGAATTTGCCTCGGCATTACGGCATGCAGGGCGACGGTCTGTACAAGCTGTCCGACGATCAGGCGCAGGAAATTTTGCAAATGCGCCTGCAACGCCTGACCGGTCTGGAGCAAGACAAGATCGTCAACGAATACAAAGAAGTCATGGCGCAGATCGCCGACTTGCTGGATATCCTGTCCAAGCCGGCGCGCGTGACCGCGATCATCACCGACGAGCTGACTGCTGCCAAGCACGAATACGGCGAAGGCAACAAGGATGTGCGCCGTTCGCAGATCGAGATGAACACCTCCGATCTGGAAACCGAAGATTTGATTACGCCGCAGGACATGGTGGTGACGCTGTCGCACTCGGGCTACATGAAATCGCAACCGCTGTCCGAATACCGCGCGCAAAAGCGTGGCGGTCGCGGCAAGCAAGCGATGGCGACCAAGGAAGAAGACTGGGTCGAGCAACTGTTTATCGCCAATACCCATGACTACATCCTGTGCTTCTCCAATCGCGGTCGCCTGTATTGGTTGAAGGTGTGGGAAGTGCCGCAAGGTTCGCGCAATTCGCGCGGCAAGCCGATCGTCAACATGTTCCCGCTGCAGGATGGCGAAAAAATTACCGTGATACTGCCGCTGTCGGGTGAGAATCGGACGTTCCCGGAAGACCGCTACATCTTCATGTCCACTTCGCTCGGTACCGTGAAGAAGACGCCACTGAACGATTTTTCCAATCCGCGCAAGGCCGGCATCATCGCGGTCGATCTGGATGAGGGCGATTTCTTGATCGGCGCGGCGCTGACTGACGGCAAGCATGATGTGATGCTGTTCTCCGATTCCGGCAAGGCGGTGCGTTTCGACGAAAACGACGTGCGGCCGATGGGTCGTACTGCACGTGGCGTGCGCGGCATGAATCTGGAAGAAGGACAGCAAGTCATCGCTCTGTTGGTTGCTGAAAACGAACAGCAATCGGTGCTGACCGCGACCGAAAATGGCTTCGGCAAACGCACCCCGATCACCGAATACACCCGTCATGGTCGCGGCACCAAGGGTATGATCGCGATCCAGACTTCCGAGCGCAACGGCAAGGTGGTGGCTGCGACCTTGGTCGATACCAGCGACGAAATCATGCTGATTACCACCGGCGGCGTGTTGATTCGCACCCGCGTGGCCGAGATCCGCGAAATGGGCCGCGCAACGCAAGGCGTGACCCTGATCGCGGTGGAAGACGGCACCCGCCTGTCAGGTCTGCAGCGCATCATGGAATCAGATGTCGAAGAGGAAAGCGGCGGCGCGGAGGAATAATGACCGTCTATAACTTCGCCGCCGGTCCTGCCGTACTGCCGAAGGAAGTGCTGCAGCAGGCCGCTGCCGAAATGCTCGACTGGCAAGGCAGCGGCATGTCCGTGATGGAAATGAGCCATCGCGGCAAGGAATTTCTCTTGATCTACGAGGCGGCCGAGCGCGACTTGCGCGAGTTGCTCGGCGTACCGGCCAACTACAGAATCCTGTTCATGCAGGGTGGCGCGCTGGCGGAAAATGCCATCATTCCCATGAACCTGGCGGGCAGAAAAGCGCAGCCGGCCACGGTCGATTTCATCAATACCGGTTCCTGGTCGGTCAAGTCGATCAAGGAAGCGCAGAAATACTGCACGGTGCATGTCGCGGCCGCTCCCGCAGACGGCAAGTTCACCACGATTCCCGCGCGCGCAAGCTGGAAGCTGTCGCCAGACCCGGCCTATGTGCACATCTGCAGCAATGAAACCATCGACGGCGTCGAATACCATTTCGTGCCTGATGTCGCGGCTGAAACCAATGGTGCGCCGCTGGTGGCCGACATGTCGTCCAACATTCTGTCGCGCGTGATTGATGTCGCCGATTACGGCGTGATCTACGGCGGCGCGCAAAAGAACATTGGCCCGGCCGGCCTGACCATCGTGATCGTGCGTGACGACCTGATCGGCCATGCGTTGTCGGTGTGTCCGTCAGCCTTCGATTGGAAGCTGGTGGCGGATAATCAATCCATGTACAACACGCCGCCGACCTACAGCATCTATATCGCTGGCTTGGTGTTCCAATGGCTCAAGCGCCAAGGCGGCGTGGCGGCAATCGAGCAAGCCAATATTGCCAAGGCCAAGCTGCTGTACGATTATCTGGATGGCAGCGGTTTTTACATCACGCATGTCGAAAAAGAATGCCGTTCGCGCATGAACGTGCCGTTCTTCTTGCGCGATGAAGCACTGAACGATGCCTTCCTCGCTGGCGCGAAAGAACGCAAGCTGTTGCAGTTGAAGGGTCATAAGTCGGTGGGTGGCATGCGCGCTTCGATCTACAACGCCATGCCGATCGAAGGTGTGCAGGCACTGGTGGCCTACCTGAAGGAATTCGAGCGCAAGCATGGCTGAAGCAAACCGCATTCATCATGGATAAAAAACTCAAACCCTTGCGCGAACAGATCGATGCGATCGATACGCAGATACTCGATCTGCTGAACCAGCGCGCTCGTATCGCCCAGGAAGTCGGCCACGTCAAGGCTGAAACCAATGCGCCGGTGTTCCGTCCCGAGCGCGAAGCGCAAGTGCTGCGCAGCGCCGCCGAACGCAATGCCGGGCCGCTGGCGAATGCCGACGTGCACACCATCTTCCGCGAAATCATGTCGGCCTGCCGCGCCTTGGAGCGCAAGGTGAATGTCGCCTTTCTCGGTCCAGTTGGTACCTTCAGCGAACAAGCCGTGTACAAACAGTTCGGCCATGCGGTCGAAGGCGTGGCGTGTGTGTCGATCGATGAAGTATTCCGCGCGGCGGAAGCGGGCACGGCTGATTTCGGCGTGGTGCCGATTGAAAATTCCAGCGAAGGCACGGTCAATCGCACGCTGGATTTGCTGCTGCAAACTTCACTGACCATCAGTGGCGAGATTGCAATTCCCGTGCACCACAGCTTGATGACCAAAAGCGGCAGCATCGATGGCGTCCAGCGCATCTGCGCCCATTCGCAGGCGCTGGCGCAGTGCCAAGCTTGGTTGAACCAGCATTACCCGCACATCGAACGCCACGCTGTCGCTTCCAATGGCGAAGCCGCGCGCCTAGCAGCGGAAGACCATATGGTTGCCGCGATTGCCGGTGAAATCGCGGGTGAGAAATACGGTTTGCAAGTGGTGAATGCGCATATTCAGGACGACCCGCACAACCGTACCCGCTTCGCCGTGATCGGCCACCTGCAAACCACGTCGTCCGGCCGCGATCAAACTTCGCTCGTACTGTCGGTGCCGAATCAAGCCGGCGCGGTGTATAAGTTGCTGGAACCACTGGCTAGCCACGGCGTATCGATGACCCGTTTCGAGTCGCGCCCGGCGCGCACCGGTACGTGGGAGTATTACTTCTACGTCGATATCGAAGGCCATGTGCAGGATGCGAAGGTGGTGAAGGCGCTGGAAGAGTTGCAGAGAAATTCAGCCTTCTTCAAGGTGCTCGGTTCTTATCCGGTTAGTCTGTAATTCCATTGTTATTGTCCGGCTCCATTTCGATGGTGGAGTCATTGCATAAATTTGTTTTTGGATCTGCCATGTCTATTCAATTCGGCCCCGATTACGTGCGGGCTATCGCGCCCTACCAAGGCGGCAAACCGATTTCCGAAGTAGCGCGCGAGTTCGGCCTGAACGAAGCCGACATCATCAAGCTGGCCTCGAATGAAAATCCGCTCGGCATGCCGGAGTCGGCGAAGCAGGCGATGCAGCAGGCGATGGCTGACATCGGCCGCTATCCCGATGCCAACGGTTTTGCGCTGAAAGCGACGATTACCGCGAAGTACGGCGTGCCGGCGGACTGGATCACGCTGGGCAACGGCAGCAACGACATCTTGGAGCTGGCGACGCATGCGTTCGTGCAACCAACGCAGGAAGTCATCTATGCCCAGTATTCATTTGCGGTGTATGCACTGGCGACGCAGGCAGTCGGTGCGCGCGCCATCGTGGTGCCGGCAAAAAATTACGGCCATGATTTGGCGGCGATGGCCAATCGCATCACTGCCGATACCCGGCTGATTTTTATCGCCAACCCGAATAATCCGACCGGTACTTTTTTGCCGGCGGCGGATATCGAAGCCTTCCTGAAAGTGGTGCCGCAGCATATCGTGGTGGTGCTCGACGAAGCCTATAACGAATACCTCGTGTCCGAGTTGCAATACGATTCGATCGCCTGGGTGCGGCAATATCCTAATCTGCTGGTGTCGCGCACTTTGTCCAAAGCGTATGGTTTAGCCGGTTTGCGGATTGGCTTCGGCATCGCCCAGCCGGCAGTCACCGATCTGCTCAATCGCATTCGTCAGCCTTTCAACGTCAATTCACTGGCGCAAGCCGCTGCGATTGCTGCCTTGAACGATATGCCTTTCCTGCAAAGGAGCGCGCAAATCAATGCCGACGGTTACCGGCAATTGACCCAGGCTTTCGATGCGATGGATTTGGAGTATGTGCCTTCGTACGGCAATTTCGTGCTGGTGCGGGTCGGTAGCGACGAAGGGGCTGGTGCGCGCGTGAATCTGGCGCTGTTGAAACAAGGCATCATCGTGCGGCCGGTCGGCAATTACGGTTTGCCGCAATGGCTGCGTATTTCCATCGGCTTGCCGGAGGAAAACGCCGCCTTCATCGACGCCCTGAAGAAAGTGTTGGCCTGAACGTGTTCAAAAAAATCGCCATCTTCGGCGTCGGTCTGATCGGCGGCTCGTTTGCGCTGGCGCTGAAGAAAGCCGGCGTCGTGCAGCATGTCGTCGGCGTCGGCCGCACGGCCGCCACGCTGGCGCGCGCGCGGGAGCTGGGTATCGTCGATACGATTACCACATCGGTGGCGGAGGCGGTGCAGGGCGCGGAACTGGTATTGGTTGCCGCGCCGGTGGCGCAGACCGAAACCATCCTTGCCACGATTGCGCTGCATTTGCAGCCCGGAACAGTGGTGAGCGATGCCGGCAGTACCAAGAGCGATGTCGTCACGGCGGCACGTAAGGTGCTAGGCGACAAGATCGCGCAATTCGTGCCGGCGCATCCGATTGCGGGACGCGAATTGAATGGCCCGGATGCCGCGCTGGCCGATTTGTATGTCGGCAAAAAAGTGGTACTGACGCCCTTGCCGGAAAATGCCGCAGCCGATGTCGAGCGCGTGGCGCAAGCCTGGCAGCAATGCGGCGCACTGATTCATCAATTGACGCCGCAGGATCACGACAGCGTGTTTGCTTCCGTCAGCCATTTGCCGCACCTGCTGGCGTATGCCTTAGTCGATGACATCGCCGCCAAACCGCATGCGGATGTGCTGTTCCAATACGCCGCCAGCGGCTTCCGTGATTTCACGCGTATTGCCGGTTCGTCGCCGGAAATGTGGCGCGACATCAGTCTGGCCAATCAGCCGGCCCTACTAAACGAACTCGATGCTTACATCACTCAGTTGACGAAAATGCGGGCATTGCTCGCTGCCGGTGACGGCAAATCGCTGGAGCAGATTTACGCCAACGCACAACAGGCACGCCACGCTTGGATGCGCGCCATCGAAGCCGCCGAAAGCCCGAGCAAACAAGGCGGAGATTGAACGCACACATGAAACACTATCCGCACCATCTCGATCTGCAGCCGGCCATGCATGCCGCCGGTAGCGTGCAATTGCCCGGCTCCAAGAGCATTTCCAACCGCACCCTGTTGCTGGCGGCGCTGGCCGAGGGTACGACCCACATCAAGGATTTGCTGGCGTCCGACGATACGCATGTGATGTTGATGGCCTTGCAGAAGCTCGGACTGAAATGGGAGCAGGTCGGTGAAGGTCGCGATTACATCGTGCATGGTGTCGGCGGCGTATTTCCGGTGCATCAGGCTGATCTTTTCATGGGCAATGCTGGCACTGCGATCCGGCCATTGACGGCGGCGCTGGCGGTGATCGGCGGCGATTACACTTTGCACGGCGTGCCGCGCATGCACGAGCGGCCGATCGGCGATCTGGTCGATGCGCTGAATGCGGTTGGCGCGCAAATTGAATACACCGGGATACAGGGGTACCCGCCACTGCATATCCGCCGCGGTCATGTGCATGCGCAGCGCTTGAGCGTGCGTGGCAATGTGTCGAGCCAGTTCTTGACTGCGCTGTTGATGGCATCGCCCTTCATGGCGCGTGAACATGCGGTCACGATCGAGGTGGTGGGCGAGCTGATTTCCAAACCCTACATCGAAATCACCCTGAACCTGATGCAGCGTTTCGGCGTGACGGTGCAGCGCGACGGCTGGCAGTCGTTCACGGTTTCTCCCGGCATGCGCTATACCAGTCCGGGCGCGATTCGCGTCGAAGGTGACGCCTCGTCGGCGTCTTACTTTTTAGCGGCTGGCGCGATTGCCGGCGGCCCGGTGCGGGTGGAAGGTGTGGGCAAGGATAGTATTCAAGGTGACGTGCGCTTTATCGAAACGCTGGAAAAAATGGGCGCGACCATCACCGTGGGCGACAACTGGATCGAAGCGAAGTCGAATGGCGTGTTGCACGCCATCGATGAAGATTTCAACCATATTCCCGATGCGGCCATGACGATCGCAGTGGCGGCGCTGTATGCCAATGGCCCCAGTCTGCTGCGCAACATCGGTAGTTGGCGCGTCAAGGAAACCGATCGCATCGCCGCTATGGCGACCGAATTGCGCAAGCTCGGCGCCAAGGTGGTGGAAGGGCCGGATTTTCTGCGTATCACGCCGCCGCAGCAGCTCAGCGCGGCTACCATCGACACCTACGACGACCATCGCATGGCGATGTGCTTTTCGCTGGCTACGCTGGATGGCGCGGCGCGGCGTGGCAGCAAGATACGCATCAATGATCCGAAATGCGTGGCTAAGACTTTCCCGGATTACTTTGAAGCGTTTGCGAAAATCGCTCAAAACAATCTGATTTAAAAACACGTTGCCGGTCAGGCCAGCACACGGAAATCGACTGCACAAGGAATCCATGACGACTGCCCACATCCCTGTCATCACCATCGACGGGCCGACTGCATCCGGCAAGGGTACGGTGGCGCACAAGGTGGCGCTGGACTTGCACTTCCACTACCTCGACTCTGGTGCGTTGTACCGCCTGACCGCTTTATCCGCTTTGCGAAAAAACGTCGATTTGCGCGACGAGCACGCCATTGCCAAGCTGGCGGAAGACTTGCCTTGCCGATTTTCCGGCGAGCATGTGTTTCTCGATCAAATTGATGTCAGCGCCGCCATCCGCGCCGAGGAAGTCGGCAATACGGCGTCGAAAATTGCTGCTTTGCCAACCGTTCGGCAAGCTTTATATGGCTTGCAATTAGGTTTTCGCAAAGCCCCCGGCTTGGTGGCCGACGGACGTGACATGGGGACGGTGATTTTTCCTCAGGCGCAACTCAAGGTATTCCTCACCGCCAGCGTCGAGGCGCGCGCCGAAAGACGTTATAAGCAATTGATTGGCAAGGGTTTTTCTGCTAATATGCACGACCTTTTGAAGGATTTGACGGAACGCGATGCGCGCGATGCCAATCGCAAGATCGCGCCGCTGAAACCGGCTGAAGGGGCGCATGTGCTGGATACGTCGGCTATGACTGCGGATGAAGCGGTCGAACAAGTGCGCAAGTGGTACGCCGACTTGAAGAAGCACCACGTCGTCTAACCACGTTGTTTGTTGTACCCGGTGTCCGCTCAGGCGCAAGGCCTGTCGAACGTTGATAAACCTGACCCGTTTTCCGCATGTCGCGGCGAATGGCTAACCTGTTAATCCCACATGTCTACTGTAGCTACCTCCCCTGTATCCTCTGGAATGGAAAGTTTTGCCGCCCTGTTTGAAGAATCGCTGTCGCGTCAGGACATGCGTTCGGGCGAAGTGATTTCCGCTGAAGTCGTCCGCATCGACCACAACTTCGTGATCGTCAACGCCGGCCTGAAATCGGAAGCATTCATTCCTCTCGAAGAATTCAAGAACGACGCCGGCGAACTCGAAGTCAATGTCGGCGACTTCATTTCCGTCGCCATCGAATCGCTGGAAAACGGCTTCGGCGACACTATCCTGTCGCGCGACAAGGCCAAGCGTCTCGCCTCGTGGCTCTCGCTGGAAAAAGCGATGGAGTCCGGCGAGATCGTCACCGGTACCGTCAATGGCAAGGTCAAGGGCGGTTTGACCGTGCTGACCAACGGCATCCGCGCCTTCCTGCCGGGTTCGCTGGTCGATACCCGTCCGGTCAAGGACACCACGCCGTACGAAGGCAAGACCATGGAGTTCAAGGTCATCAAGCTGGATCGCAAGCGCAACAACGTGGTGCTGTCGCGCCGCGCCGTGATCGAAGCCTCGATGGGCGAAGAGCGCGCCAAGCTGATGGAAACCCTGAAAGAAGGCACCATCGTCACCGGCGTCGTCAAGAACATCACCGACTACGGCGCGTTCGTGGATCTGGGCGGCATCGACGGCCTGCTGCACATCACCGATTTGGCATGGCGTCGCGTGCGTCATCCGTCCGAAGTGCTGACCGTCGGCCAGGAAATCACCGCCAAGGTCCTGAAGTACGATCAAGAGAAGAACCGTGTTTCGCTGGGCGTCAAGCAGCTGGGCGACGATCCGTGGACCGGTCTGTCGCGTCGCTACCCGCAAGGCACCCGCCTGTTCGGTAAAGTCACCAACCTGACCGACTACGGCGCATTCGTCGAAGTCGAGCAAGGCATCGAAGGCTTGGTGCACGTTTCCGAAATGGACTGGACCAACAAGAACGTGGCGCCGAACAAGGTTGTCCAGTTGGGCGACGAAGTCGAAGTCATGGTTCTGGAAATCGACGAAGAGCGTCGTCGTATCAGCCTCGGCATGAAGCAGTGCAAGGCCAATCCTTGGGATGATTTTGCTCTGTCGCACAAGAAGGGCGACAAGGTCAAGGGCGCGATCAAGTCGATCACCGACTTCGGCGTGTTCATCGGCCTGGCCGGCAACATCGACGGTCTGGTGCACCTGTCCGACCTGTCCTGGACCGAGTCCGGCGAAGAAGCCGTGCGCAAGTTCAAAAAGGGCGACGAGCTGGAAGCCATCGTGTTGGCCATCGACGTCGAGCGTGAGCGCGTTTCCTTGGGCGTCAAGCAACTGGAAGGCGACCCGTTCAACAACTTCGCCGCCATGAACGACAAGGGCGCACTGGTTACCGGTACCGTCAAGGCTGTCGAGCCGAAGGGCGCCGTGATCCAGTTGTCCGAAGAAGTCGAAGGCTATCTGCGTGCTTCCGAAATCTCCCGCGATCGCGTGGAAGATGCCGGCACCCACGTCAAGGTCGGCGACAAGGTCGAAGCCATGGTCATCAACATCGACCGCAAGGCACGCAGCATCCAGTTGTCGATCAAGGCAAAAGATAACGCAGACACCCAAGAAGCCATGCAAAAGATGTCGCACGACTCCAGCGCAGCTTCCGGCACCACCAGCCTGGGCGCGCTGCTGAAAGCCAAGCTCGATAACAAAAACTAAGTCTGTCGCAGACAATGACTAAGTCGGAGCTGATTGTTCGTCTGGCCGAACGTTACCCACAACTGGTAGCCAAGGACGCGGACTACACGATCAAAACCATCCTCGATGCTATGACCGATGCTTTGGCAAGCGGTCAGCGCATCGAGATCCGCGGGTTTGGCAGCTTTGCCTTGAATAGCCGTCCGCCGCGCATCGGTCGCAACCCGAAATCGGGCGATAAAGTGATGGTGCCCGAGAAACGGGTGCCGCACTTCAAGCCGGGCAAGGAATTGCGCGAGCGTGTCGATGCAATGGTAGGACAGCCGATTAAGGAAGATTGAGTCTTTGGACGGACATTGAAACGGCATCTTCGGATGCCGTTTTTTTTGGTTCAGGAAAAATTTTCGGCATTGGACAAGCAGGCGCTCACCGGGTGCGTGTTTCACGTACAATTTCGATACTGTTGTAGTTCAAGTATTCTAAAAACGTCCAGCACAATGGAGACGCAGTCGCCATGAAAATCATTTCCAGAATTGTCGCCGTTCTTCTTTTCATCCTGTTTTTCTTTTTTGCGTTGAAGAATACGCAGGAAGTGACCTTGCAATTTCTGTGGGGTTACAACATGCATGGTCCGCTGGTTGGCATCCTGCTCGGCTTCTTCGTGTTGGGTGCGGTGTTGGGTGTGTTGGCAATGACGCCAACCGTATTCCGTCACAAGCGTGCATTGTCGCGCAACAAAAAAACGATTGCGAGTATGCAAAAAGAAGCCGAAACGCAACAGTTAGCCAAGACCCAGCCGCCGCCGCCCGACAACATCACGGGCGCTTGATCGATACGCCACAATCAGAAAATAACGCCTATGGAATTTGAAATCTGGTGGTTGCTCGGCATTCCGATTTTTTTCGGTTTGGGATGGATTGCTGCGCGGGTCGATATTCGGCAATTGTTGTCGGAGTCGCGTAGTCTGCCGCAGGGTTATTTCAAGGGATTGAATTTTTTGCTCAACGAGCAGCCGGACAAGGCCATCGACGCTTTCATTGAAATCGTCAAGCTCGACCCGGAAACCGTTGAATTGCATTTCGCGCTCGGTAACTTATTCCGTCGTCGCGGAGAAACCGAACGCGCCATTCGCGTGCACCAGAACCTGCTGGCGCGCCCCGATCTGCCGCTGGAACACAAGGTGCATTCGCAATACGAACTCGGGCAGGATTATCTGAAGGCCGGCTTGCTCGATCGCGCCGAGGAAACTTTCAACCAGTTGGTCGATACCCAGTACAGCGCGCAGGCGCGGCGTGCGCTGCTGGAAATTTATCAGCGCGAAAAAGAATGGACGCGCGCCATCGACGCAGCGCAAGCCTTGCAGGAATCCGGCGCCGGCGCGCGACAAAAGGAAATCGCCCAGTTCCACTGTGAATTGGCGCAGGACGAACTGGTACATCTCCATCCCGATACGGCACTCTCTATCCTAGAAAAGGCGCTGGCGGCCGATCGTAAAAATGTACGCGCCACGATGTTGATCGGTGACGTTTATCTCGCCAAGGGTGACATCGAAGCCGCCTTGCTGGCATGGCGCCGAGTCGAGCAACAAAGTCTGCCGCACGTGGCGCTGGTGGCGCAACGCTTGATGGATGGCTATCGCCATGCCGGGCGGCCGCAGGAAGGCTTGAGTCTGCTGAAATCCTATCTAGCGGAAGCACCCTCCATCGATTTGCTGGAAGTGTTGTTCAAGGCAGTGTTAGAGTTGGAAGGCGAGGAGGCTGCTAACCAGTTGGTCGGGGATGAATTGCATCGTACGCCAACTTTGCTCGGCTTAGACAAGTTGCTGGAAGCACGTTTGCTACAAGCGTCGCCGGAAGCGGTGCCGGAACTGTCTATGATTAAAAACTTGGTGCACAACTATACCCAGAAGTTGGCGCGCTATCAGTGCAATCACTGTGGCTTCAAGTCCCGCCAATTTTACTGGCAATGTCCGGGGTGCAGTCACTGGGAAAGCTATCCGCCGCGCCGCACGGAAGAATTGAACGTCATGAACTAAGTTGCGGGTGCAAGACGCGCGCGCATTTACCAACGGAACAACATGAAGATAACGATTATCGGTACCGGCTATGTCGGCCTTGTGACAGGCGCCTGCCTCGCCGAACTGGGTAATACGGTGTTTTGCCTCGACGTCGATCAGCGCAAGATCGACATCCTCAACAATGGCGGCATTCCGATACACGAACCCGGCTTGGCCGAGATCGTCGCGCGCAATCGCGCTGCCGGCCGCCTGATTTTTTCTACCGATGTGGCCGCCAGCGTTGCGCATGGCGAAGTGCAATTCATCGCGGTCGGCACGCCGCCGGATGAAGATGGTTCGGCGGATCTGCAGTATGTGCTGGCCGCTGCGCGCAATATCGGCAAGCACATGAGCGGCTTCAAGGTCGTCGTCGATAAATCGACGGTGCCGGTCGGTACGGCCGACAAGGTGCGCGCCGCGATACAGGCTGAATTGGCGCAGCGCGGCGCGACCACACAATTTTCTGTGGTGTCCAATCCCGAGTTTCTCAAAGAAGGCGCGGCGGTGGAAGACTTCATGCGCCCCGACCGCATCGTCATTGGCTGTGACGACACTCCTGAAGGCGAGCAGGCGCACATGCTGATGAAAAAGCTGTACACGCCGTTCAACCGCAACCATGAGCGCACCTTTTGGATGGATGTGCGTTCGGCGGAGTTCACCAAGTACGCCGCCAATGCGATGCTGGCGACGCGCATCTCCTTCATGAACGAACTGGCCAATCTGGCTGACAAGGTCGGTGCGGATATCGAAGCGGTGCGGCATGGCATCGGCTCTGATCCGCGCATCGGCTATAGCTTTCTGTATGCCGGTTGCGGTTATGGCGGCTCCTGCTTCCCGAAAGATGTGCAGGCGCTGGAGCGCACCGCGCGCGATTATGACCAAGACTTACTGATCCTGCGCGCGGTCGAAGCGGTTAACGACCAGCAAAAGCAGGTGCTCGGCAAAAAAATTGTCGCGCGTTTTGGCGCAGACTTGAGCGGCCGCCATTTTGCGGTATGGGGATTGGCATTCAAGCCGAATACCGACGACATGCGCGAAGCGTCTTCGCGTGTGCTGCTGGGCGAGTTGATTGCGCGCGGCGCGACGGTGGCGGTGCATGATCCGGTTGCAATGGCCGAAGCGAAGCGCGTGCTCGCTCTCGATTTTGCTGACGCGCCGGAAAAGCTGGCGCGCGTGCGCTTCTGCGAATCGCCGATGGATGCCTTGCGCGATGCGGATGCGCTGGCTATTGTGACCGAATGGAAAACCTTCCGCAGCCCGGATTTCGACCAAGTTAAGTCGCTGCTCAAGAATCCGTTGATCTTCGACGGCCGTAATTTGTTTGAGCCGGCATTGATGGCGGACGCCGGATTCGAGTACCACGGCATCGGCCGGTCGATCCATACCCGTGCTTGAATGACAATGGCGCTGTCAACCGGGTTTCCGGCTGGGCGTTAACCGGGGCAGGATAGTCTTATCCGGTTCGGGTCTGCTGCTTGCTCGAACACCCATTTACCTCATCAGGAGCCTCACATGCTGAAGAAAATTCTGCTGGCAGTTGCTGCATTCATCGCCACCATGGGCTTTGCTTTTGCCCAAGTTGACGTCAACAAGGCCGATCAGGCTGCGCTGGACGGTGTTAAGGGCATCGGTCCGGTTATGTCCAAGCGCATCATCGACGAGCGTGCCAAGAACGGCAATTTCAAAGATTGGGCTGACCTCGAAAAGCGCGTCAAAGGTATCGGTGACAAGAGTTCCGACAATCTGTCCAAGGCCGGTCTGACCGTGGGTGGACAGGCAAAATCCAACGCGCCGATGTCTAAGGAAGCGAAAGCCGATGCTAAATCGACTGCCAAGGCTGCAGCGCCTGTCGCCAAGCCCGAAGCTAAATCAGAAATGAAAGACGCTAAGCCGGCCGCCAAGGAAGAAAAAGCAAGTGGCAAGGCCGATGCGAAAAAAGATGCGAAGGAAGTCAAGAAAGACGACAAGGCGGCTGCAAAAGAAACCAAAGCCGACACCAAGAAAGACATGAAAGACGCCAAGGAAGATAAGGCAAGTGCTAAAGCCGACGCTAAAAAATCGGCCAAGGAAGAA
>JAFECY010000093.1 GCA_018241865.1 Pseudomonadota bacterium
AAAATTTTGCCATCTAAAACATAACGCCCGACCACGGCCAGCGTCGATGGCGCGACTTCGGGTGCGGGTTTTTCGACAATGGCACTGACCTTTTCCAGGTTCGGCTGATACGGCGCGGCGCTGACGATGCCGTATTGTTTGGTGTCGCTGCGCGGCACGTCCTGCACTGCAAGCAGACTTTTGCCTTCACTCGCGAACAATGCGGTCATCTGCGCCAGCACCGGCTGCTTCCCGGCTTCGACATCCATGAAGTCGTCGGCCAGCAGCACGGCGAAGGGTTCGTCATTGACGATCGGTCGCGCGCACAGCACGGCATGACCGAGACCGAGCGGCTGCGACTGGCGGATGTAGATGCAGTTGATGTGTTTCGGAATAACGTTCTGCACCAATTCCAACAAGGCTTTTTTGCCGGCGGCTTCCAGTTCAGCTTCCAGTTCGTAAGCCTTATCGAAGTGGTCTTCGATGGCGCGCTTGTTGCGGCCGGTGATGAAGATCATGTCGGTGATGCCGGCCGCCACTGCCTCCTCCACCGCGTACTGGATCAGCGGCTTGTCAACGATGGGCAGCATTTCCTTGGGCTGTGCCTTGGTCGCCGGCAGAAAGCGGCTGCCGAGGCCGGCGACGGGGAAGACGGCTTTAGTGATTTTCTTCATGGACTTCCTTCAATAATTCGATCAATCCGGTTTCATCGAGGATGACGATGCCAAGCTCTTGCGCCTTGGCGAGCTTGCTGCCGGCTTCTTCACCCGCGACGACGTAGCTGGTTTTTTTCGACACCGAACCGGCCACCTTGCCGCCGGCGTGTTCGATCATTTCGGCAGCAGCGTCGCGCGTCAGCGTCGGTAGCGTGCCGGTCAGCACGAAGGTCTTGCCCTGCATGGGCTTGACCACTTTCTCGACGCCTTCATGTTCGCTCCAGTGAATGCCGGCGGCGCGTAGTTGCTCCACCAGTTCGCGGCTCAACGGATCGGCGAAGAACTGCCGCACTGACAAGGCGACCACCGGGCCGATGTCGGCCACTTCCATCAAGTCTTCGACACTGGCATCCATCAGCACATCAAGCTTACCGAAATGCCGCGCCAGTTCCTTCGCGGTCGCTTCGCCGACGTGACGAATGCCAAGCGCATAGATGAAGCGCGCCAGCGTGGTCGCCTTCGATTTTTCCAATGCGCTCAACACGTTCTGCGCCGACTTGTCGGCCATGCGGTCGAGTTCGGCCAGCGCAGTGAGGCCGAGCCGGTACAGGTCGGCGGCGGTGGTGACGATGTTTTTATCGACCAATTGATCGATCAATTGCTCGCCCATGCCTTCGATATCCATCGCGCGGCGCGAAACGAAATGCTGCAGGCCACCCTTGCGCTGCGCGGCGCACTTGATGTAACCACCGGAACAACGCGCCACTGCTTCGTCTTCGGCACGGACGATGGGCGAGCCGCAGATCGGGCAGAGCACGGGCATCACGAACGGCTGCGCATCAGTCGGCCGCCGCTCCGGCACCACCGCGACGATTTCCGGGATGACGTCACCGGCGCGGCGCACGATCACGGTGTCGCCGATCTGCACATCCTTGCGCCGCACCTCGTCTTCGTTGTGCAGCGTGGCGTTGGTGACGGTCACGCCGGCCACCGCTACCGGGGCCAGCCGGGCGACCGGCGTCACCGCGCCGGTGCGGCCGATCTGCACGTCGATGCCCTGCACCACCGTCATGGCTTCCTGCGCCGGGAACTTGTGGGCGATGGCGAAGCGCGGTGCGCGCGAGACGTAGCCGAGTTTCTGCTGGTCTTGCAAACGATTGGCTTTGTACACCACGCCGTCGATTTCATATGCCAGCGCATTGCGCTTGCTGCCGATAGCTTGGTAGAAATCGAGCAACCCGGCCGCACCCTTGACCACGGCGCGCTCAACGCACACCGGCACGCCCAGCCCGGCATACCAATCCATCAGCGCGGCGTGCGAAGCGGGCATGTCCGCACCTTCCAGCAAGCCGATGCCGTAAGCAAAGAAGCGCAGTGAACGTTGCGCGGTGATGCGCGAATCGAGCTGACGCAGACTGCCGGCGGCGGCGTTGCGCGGGTTGGCGAATTCTTTCTGCCCCGCCTCGCGCTGGCGTGCATTCAGTTTGGCGAAGTCGGCTTTGAACATCATCACTTCGCCGCGAATGTCGATCACTTTTGGCGGCGTGGCCGTCTGCAGCCGCAGCGGGATCGCGCGCACGGTGCGGATATTGGCGGTGACATTCTCGCCGGTCGCACCATCGCCGCGCGTGGCGGCATGCACCAGCACGCCATCCTCGTAGCGCAGGTTGATCGCCAGACCGTCGAATTTCAGTTCGGTGGCGTATTCCACCTCGTCGTCGAGCTGCAAGCCTTCGCGCACGCGGCGGTCGAAGGCGACGATATCCTCGTCGTCGAAACCATTGCCGAGCGAGAGCATAGGCACGGCATGCGTGACCTGCTCGAATTGCGGCAGCGGCGCACCGCCGACGCGCTGGGTGGGCGAATCCGGTGCCAATAGTTCGGGGTGCGCTCGTTCCAATCCGACCAGTTCGAGAAACAGCCGGTCGTATTCAGCGTCGGGAATGCTGGGATGATCGAGGACGTAATAGGCGTGGTTGTGTCGGTTCAGTTCCGCGCGCAACCAAGTGGCGCGCTGCGCGACATGCTCCGAGCCGGCTTGCTGCGACGTGTTGGCAAACAAGTCCGGCTGCATTTCAATTGAACAGGCGTAGCGCCCGGCTCGATCCAGCGGGAATGTCGGCGGCTTCCATCTCGCCGTAGAAACTACTGACTTGTGCGGCAATCTGGTTGAGCGCGGCCTCGCTCAAAGGCTGATTGCCATCATCGACCACTGTTCCGTCTAGGCGCGATGCCAAGGCGCGCGCACAGGCAACCATCGCGCCGAAGCCGTCGCGCAAAGGTGCCACGCAAGGCACATCGAGCAGCAGCGTCAAGCGTGAAGTGGTTTCGGCCGCCAGCGTGACATTGGTGGACAGCGTGAACAATACGCCGCCGTCGCCATCCGGCATGACCAAGCGGCCGTCAGGCGGAATATCGAAGCCCTGGCGTTCCAGCGCGGCGAGCAAGGTATTGACAGCCCAAGGCGCACCGTTCGAGGCGACATTGACGCTCAGCTTCGCATCGTATTCGGTGACGAAATTATGCAGAGCACGCGCCGTCACCATGACTTGACTCATGTCCGGCACATCGGATTCAGCGTTGATCTCGTCAGCCACTTGACGCAGACGTGCGATCAATTCGGAGTATTCCAGCTCGTTCAAGGCGCCGGCGCGGCTAGCGAGTTGCACGCCGGCCTGCAAAGCAGTGTAGACACCGCGATGGGCAATCGACTCCCAATGGCCGTCTTCAGTCTGACCGATGAAATGCACAGGCTTGTTGCCGACGACGCGCAACGTTTGCAAAGGCATGATAATTTTTTCGCCGTGAGCCGGCGTTTCCAGCGTCAGCGGGATCACGCAATCGATCAATGTATCCACCGGCAGATCACCAGACACCGGGGCAACGGTATCCTCGTTGCCTGTCGGCGCGAGGGGAAAATTCGCCGCATCACTGTCGAATCTTGGCTCCTGTTTATCCTGCTTCATCTCCGCGTTAGGCTGCATCAACACATCATCCGCCGGCGCAGCGAAAGCGCGCTCGACGCTTTTGCGCGCCTTGTACTCCTGCCACTTGTTGTAGCTGATAACGCCAACAACGATGGCGCTACCGATTGCAATTAGGCTGGTTTGAAGGTCTGTCATGCGCGTAATGCCTCGTAACGTGGTCGTAACTAGGTTGAATTTCCATCGGGCTCATTATAGAGCCAGCGTTTGAGCATCTGTTAGTCGGAGAAGTTCTTTGCGGCCAGAAAATCCGCATAGCATCAACGGTGCGTCAAACCAATCAGGCCGCCTGCACTTCCGATGCAAAATTCGCAGCCGATTCCATATCCACCGCCACAATCCGCGACACGCCCTGCTCCTGCATCGTCACGCCGATCAATTGCTGCGCCATCTCCATCGCGATCTTGTTATGTGAGATAAACAAGAATTGCGTATTCGACGACATGCGCTTGACCATATTGCAGAAGCGCTCGGTATTGGCGTCGTCCAGCGGCGCGTCCACCTCGTCCAGCAGACAGAACGGCGCAGGATTCAACTGGAACATCGAGAACACCAGCGCAGTCGCGGTCAGCGCCTTTTCGCCGCCCGACAGCAGGTGAATCGTCGCATTCTTCTTGCCTGGTGGTTGCGCCATCACCTGCACACCGGAGTCGAGGATTTCATCGCCGGTCATAATCAATTTGGCTTGACCGCCGCCAAACAGGATCGGGAACAGCTCCGAGAAATGCTTATTGACCTTGTCGAAGGTGTCCTGCAGCAAGTCGCGAGTTTCTTTGTCGATCTTGCTGATGGCGTCTTGCAAGGTGTTGATGGCTTCGGTCAGGTCGGCATTTTGCGCATCGAGGAAGTTCTTGCGCTCGGATGCCTGCGCCAATTCGTCCAGCGCGGCGAGGTTGACCGCGCCCAGCGCCGCGATGGCATTGGTCAGGCGCGTGACTTCGCCCTGCAGATACGATGGCTTGAGGTCGCCATTGAGTTTTTCCAACAAAGCAGCTTCGTCGGCTTGCGCTTCGATCAGTTGCTGCGCGTACTGTTCTTGGTTCAAACGCGCCGCTTGTTCCTTCAACTGCAGCTCGGTGATGCGGTCGCGCTGCGGCTGCAAACTGCGCTCAGCCTGCATGCGCGCTTCTTCGTGGTGACGCAGCTTCTGCGTCAACTGATCCAGTTCGTGACGCGCATCGGCCAGCGCGCGTTCTTGATCGCTGCGTTTTTCCAGCAGCGATTGCAAACCGGCCTGCGCCGCCTGGTCATCCAGGCTCTCCAGTTCCAGACTGCCTTGCTGCATGCTGGCGAACAATTGCGCCGCCTGTTCCACGGCGGTAGCGATGCTGCGTTTGAGTTCCTCGATCTTGTTGCGATGAGATTTTTCGGCGAATTCGGCTTCCTGCGCGGCACGCTCCAAGTCGCGCAGGCGCACCCGCGCGTCGTTCAATTGCTGTTCCTTGCTGAGATAAACGGTTTGACCGTCCTCGTGTTTTTCTTGCAGGGCGGCGAGGTCGATGTCGAGCTGCTCGAACTTGGCTTCGGATTCGGCTTTGATTTGTTGCTGCTCAGCTTCCTGCGCCTCGATCTCGGCCAGCTCGCTGACGATTTGCGTATTGCGCTGGTTGAAACGTTCCTGCACTTCCGACAGCTTCATCACATCGAGCTGCAAACCATGCGCTGTCTGCGTCAAAGTCTGAACGCGGGTGCGGTATTCCTGCAGGCGCTGGGTGGCCTGAGTCAAGGCCGCTTCGGCGCGCACCGAGCGTGAACGCGCTTCGTCGGCCAGCATGTGCTGCGCACGCAACTGTTTGGTGATGTTGTCGATTTCCTGCTGACGCGCCAGCATGCCGTCCTGCTCCGAATCGGAAGCGTAAAAACGCACGCTGGAACGGCCGATGACGTGTCCTTGTTTCGTGACGAAGTAGCCGCCTAGCGGCAACTTATTGCGGTCAGCGAAAGCGACGGTCGTGTCATCGGCGATGAACACGTTGTGCAACCAGTCTTGCAGCAAAGCGCGCAGACCGGGATCGTTCAACTGCAACAGGCCGAGCAAGGGTTGCAGGCCGGCTGGCGCATCCACGCCTGTCGCCGCCGTGGCATTGGCGCTGAACAAGGCTAGCTTGGCCGGCGGCGCGTCGCTGAAGAAAGCCTTGGCCCAGTCGAGATTGGACATTTCCAGCGCCGAGGTGCGCTCGCGCAGCACCGATTCCAGCGCCGTTTCCCAGCCGGCGTCGATATGCAGCTTTTGCCACAGACGCGGCAATTCGCCCAGCTCGTGCTTCTTCAACCAAGGATGCACCTTGCCTTCGGTCTGCACGCTTTCCTGCAATTGTTTCAGCGCGGACAAGCGCGCTTCCAGTTGCGCGTTGTTGGCGGTTTCGGTATTGACCTGTTCCTGCGCGGCGCGACGTTCCTCTTCCAGTTTCGGCTGTTGCTCTTGCGCTTCTTCCAGCAAATGCTGGGCTTCTTCCAACGCCATCTGTTTTTCTTCCAGTTGGCTCTTGAGGTTGGTCAGGTGGGTGCTGTCCGGCATCGCCATGCCGCCTTTTTCTTGCGACAAACGCTCGCGCCGTACTGCTAAGCCAGCAAGAATGTTCGAGGCATTGCGCTGGTGCGCCGATTCTAGTTCGATCTGCTGCTGGATCTGCATGATGCCGCTGCGCGATTCGGTCGATTTCAACTGCGCTTCGCGCCAGGCTTGCTCCAGCGCCGGCAAGGCTTCATTCTGCTGCTGCGCCGTCATCTGCGCCTGTTCGACGCGAGCGGCCTGCTCTTCCAGATGCATCTCGGCTTCGGTCAGGTCGTCCTGGTGTTGCGTGCTTTGGCGCTGCCATTGATCGCGCTGCGCGGTCAGCGAATTCAGTTGCGATTGCAGACGGGTGCGCGACTCGATCACGAATTTGATTTGCGCTTCCAGGCTACCGATCTCGGAATTGGTCTGATACAGATGACCTTGCGCCTGATGCATGCGGTCGCCGGCGCCGTAATGCGCTTGGCGCATGTGTTCCAGTTCGGTTTCGACATGACGCAGCTTGGCGGTCTGCTCTTCCAGATCGGTTTGCGCTTTTTCGATATCGCGGAATACTTTTTCCTGTTCGGACTTGGCTTCGTTTTTGCGCAGCAGCCACAGCAATTTCTGCTTTTCTTCCTGATCGCCTTGCAGATCATGGAATTTCTTGGCGACTTCGGCTTGCGCTTCCAGTTTTTCCAAATTGGCGTTCAGCTCGCGCAGGATGTCTTCGACGCGGGTCAGGTTTTCGCGGGTATCCTGCAAGCGGTTTTCAGTTTCGCGGCGGCGCTCCTTGTATTTCGATACGCCGGCAGCTTCTTCCAAAAAAATACGCAGTTCTTCCGGGCGCGCTTCGATGATGCGCGAAATCATGCCTTGACCGATGATCGCGTAAGCGCGCGGGCCCAAGCCCGTGCCGAGGAAGATGTCTTGGATGTCGCGGCGACGCACGGCCTGATTGTTGATGTAATAGGTCGAGGTACCATCGCGGGTCAGCGTGCGCTTGACGGCGATCTCGGCGAATTGGCTCCACTGGCCGGCGGCCTTGCCTTCTCCATTGTCGAAAATCAGTTCGACCGAGGAACGGCCGGCCGGTTTGCGAGTGGTGGTGCCGTTGAAAATCACGTCCTGCATCGATTCGCCGCGTAATTCGGAGGCTTTCGATTCGCCCAGCACCCAGCGCACCGCGTCGATGATATTGGACTTGCCGCAGCCGTTGGGGCCGACCACGCCGACCAGTTGGCCGGGAACCTGAAAATGGGTCAGATCGACAAAGGACTTGAAACCGGAGAGTTTGATGGATGTTAGGCGCACGTTATCGACAAATACAAAAGATAGACAGAACAAAGAGCCGACAATATCGACCCGCCTGCATAGCGTTGACGGCTCGAAAGCGAGCCATGAAAAAGGGGC
>JAFECY010000094.1 GCA_018241865.1 Pseudomonadota bacterium
GATTTATTGACCACCGCAGGCGCCTGATTTGGAACCGGCACACTGATTGTCACCTTGTATCCGGGCTCCGTTTTTTCAATATCCACCGTCATGGTTGCCACGCCATTGGTGTGCAGTTGCGTCCATTTGCCGAGATAACTTGATTCATCGACCGATTTAGAGCAAGCAGCCAATGCCCATATCATGGACAAAATAATGAAGATGCGTGTCATGTTGATTCCTTCTTAGAACAAACAAAAAAGCGAATCAGAGCTTCCTGATTCGCTTGATGAACTCGCGCCCTTACTGGTACTTACTGGTGCGCGGGTTGATGCCAGTCAGCCTCCATTACGGGCAGCTAGCGTCGATCACGTAGTAGTTGCTACCCGTCTGACGTAGCTTCGTCGTATAGAAAGCGTTGTCGAGACCCATTTTTGCGTTCGAGCCATTGGCATACGCGGTGCCAGCGGTGTCATGCGCGCGGCCTGCTTGGACGTGGGCATAGTTGCTGGTTTTGTAGCAAGCGCCGGCCGTCGTAGTCGTGGTAGTGGCTACGGTTGTCGTCGTCGTGGCGGCTTGGGTGGTCGTGGTCGTGGCGGCGGCTGTCGATGTAGTGGTCGCTGCCGTCGTCGTGGTTGTCGCCGCAGTCGTCGTCGTGGTCGCCGTCGGGCCGGTGCCGCTGCAGCTTGCGCTATCGGTCCAAGCATTCAAGCTCGGGCAATGATAGATCGTGACACTGGTGGAATAACCATACTGCGAGCCATACGCAGTGTATTGCGTGACATTGAGACGACCCGCGATGTAATGATTCAACACGGTGTCGGTCGAGGTCTGGTCATAGCCGGTGGACAGCGTGGTGGTGGTCGCCGAGGTGGTCGTGGTGCCGCCGCTCGCCGTCGTGGTGGTCGTGCCGCCAACCGTGGTGGTCGTGGTCGAACCGCCGCCGCTCAAACGCAGGTTATTGTTGAACCAGAAATCCATGACATACGCAGGATAGTTGATGCGCGTGCTGTCCACATAGTTCGAATTCTGGCCACCCGGGCCTGCTGGCCAAGCATGCGCCATGCCGGACACGGTGATTTCGGTCGTGCGCAGCTTGCCGCTCGCATCGGTGTAAGGAATACCGGTGCCATTGCCAGAACCGCCGGTCACGGTGAAGTTCGAGCCCTTGGTGTAGGCACCGCCATAAACGTAACGCATGGCGCCGGCATCCAGCGGACCGTATGCCTGCCCCACGGTATAGTCAGTCGAACCCCACACCACGCTAGTGATTTGCGTGTTGAAGGCGTTGGCATTACTGCCTGCCCAGTTCTTGCAGATATTACCTGCGGTGGTGGACGTCACGCCGGACGGCACCGCGCCGATCTGCGAAGTGGTGGTGCCCGGTGCCGGGCCTGCATTGATGCCGATACCAGCAAACACATCCGGTGCGATACAGCCCAGCACCATCGTCATGCCGCCGCCCGAAGACAGGCCGGTCACATACACCTGATTGGGATCGATCGCATACTTCGGATCGTTTTTAAAGCGGTTAATCAGATCAAGCAAAATACCGACGTGACTGGTGGTGCGAGTCGGATTGGTATCGGAATAATTCCAGCAGTGGACACTCGAAATGTTGCCGGTGGCATTCGGCGCCAGCACCACGGCACCGTATTGTTCAGCGACGGTTTTCCAGTTGAAGCCGCCGTCGGACGAATCATTGATGACGTCGCCCGATGCGGTTTGCGAGCAGCCATGCAGCACCATAACCAGTGCGCGGCCATGCGAGTTGGCCGGCTGCGATGACGGCCAGTAGAAATAGCCGGTCAGATTGCCGCCATTGACCGAATCGGCAGCCCAAGTTTGCTGGCTAGACCATGCGCCGGGACCGGCTTGCACATTGCTTGCTTGCGTCGTCGTGGTCGTACCTGCCACGGTGGTCGTAGTCGTTGCGCCAGCGGTCGTGGAAGTCGTGCTGGTCGTGGTGGTGCCGGAACCATTCATCGGATGCGCGTTGAAGAAATCCACCGCCACCTTGGCTGCATTCAAGCCTTTGTTGATGATCCACGGACCGCGCTGCGGCGCGCCCGACCACCAGTGACCGCGCACGATGTCTTCTTTCACGACGGTGTTGGACGAGGTGTCGTACACGTCTTGCGTCATATCGACCACGCCGGCGCTACGCAACTGCGCTTCGGTCACATCAAACAAAATGGTTTCCAGCAAGCTCTGGCCGTTGCCGTTGCTGCCGTACTTGCTCCACGTGTAAGACAAGCCATCCACCGAGCCGGTCGAAGTCGAAGTCGGCGTCGAGCTGATGCCCAAGCCATCAGCCGAACGCAAGCCCATGAAGTTATCAATCACCGCTTGGCCGACCTTGATCGGCACCGTGCAATCCTTCTTGTTGTGCATCACCAGCACCGGCGGCTGCCGCAGCGTGCTCTTCTGCATTTCGGTGCGCATCTTGGAAATACCGGTGGAATTAGCCTGCACCACGCCCAAGTTATTGGTGAGCACAGTCTGGCAATCGGTGGTGCCGGTATAAGTCGCCGAAGTTTCACCGTAACCGATGCCTTCGACCACGACCGACGAGGCAAACACATCCGGGTAAGCAGTTTGACCAATCACCGTCATCGCGCCGCCGGAAGAAATGCCGGTCAAGTGAACGCGATTGCTGTCGATGGTGAAATTGGATTTCATGTAATCGACCATGCGCTTGATGTCGCCCGGCTCACCCTGATCGCGGTGCAGATTCGCATCAAACCAATAACCCCAGCAATTCGGATTACGACCATCGTTGTCGTTGGAACTGGCGTCATTGTTCTGGAACGGATACAGCACGATCGCACCA
>JAFECY010000095.1 GCA_018241865.1 Pseudomonadota bacterium
AAAACCGAAGGTAAGGAAGGCGAGCGGCGCGAATTGCAACTGGAGTTGAAGGTGTTGGCCGATGTCGGTCTGCTCGGCATGCCGAATGCGGGCAAATCGACCTTCATCACGGCGGTATCGAATGCGCGGCCGAAGATTGCCGATTATCCTTTCACCACCTTGCATCCAAATCTCGGCGTGGTGCGCGTCTCGCATGAAAAGAGTTTCGTGATCGCCGATATTCCCGGCTTGATCGAAGGCGCGGCCGATGGCGCCGGCCTCGGCGTGCAATTTCTGCGGCATCTGCAGCGTACCGGCTTGTTGCTGCACATCGTCGATCTCGCACCGTTCGATGATACTGATCCGGTCAAGGAAGCCAAGGCCATCGTAAAGGAATTGAAGAAATACGACGAGACGCTGTACGACAAGCCGCGTTGGCTAGTGTTGAACAAACTCGACGTGGTGCCGGAAGACGAGCGTACGAAGCGCGTCAAGGATTTCATCAAGCGTTTCGGCTGGAAAGGGTCGGTGTTTGAAATTTCGGCACTGACGCGCGAGGGTTGCGAAGAGTTGATCGTGGCAATTTACGAGTATCTGGCTGAGCAGCGCCAGCACGAAAGTCGCGCCGAGGAAACACAGATGGCGGCAGAGGCGCGCGGCATCGTGTCGATCGATCCCGACGATCCGCGCTTCAAGGTCATCGATCAATAAACCTACCGATGAACGCTGTCATCCAACAAGCCAAACGCCTGATCGTCAAGGTCGGTTCCTCTCTGGTCACGAATGAAGGACGGGGGCTGGATGCCGCCGCCATCGCCAAATGGGCATCGCAGATTGCACAATTGCGCGCGCTAGGTAAGGAAGTGGTGCTAGTGAGTTCGGGGGCGATTGCCGAAGGCATGTTGCGCTTGGGCTTCGCCAAACGGCCGACCGGCATCCACGAACTGCAGGCTTGTGCCGCCGTCGGCCAGATGGGACTGGCGCAGATTTACGAATCGAGTTTTCGCGCCCATCAACTTGGCACCGCGCAAATTTTGTTGACGCATGCCGATCTAGCTGACCGCGAGCGCTACCTCAATGCGCGCTCGACCTTGTTCACGTTGTTGCAGATGAACATAGTGCCGATCATGAACGAGAACGACACGGTCATCACTGACGAAATCAAGTTTGGCGACAACGACACGTTGGGGGCCTTGGTGGCCAATCTGATCGAAGGTGATGCGCTCATCATTTTGACCGATCAGAAGGGCTTGTACACTGCCGATCCACGTAAAAATCCGACCGCGCAATTCGTGCACGAAGCCAAGGCCGGCGATCCGGCGTTGGAGGCAATGGCGGGCGGTGCCGGCAGTAGTATCGGCCGCGGCGGCATGCTGACTAAAATTCTGGCAGCCAAGCGTGCTGCCACCTCTGGCGCGCATACGGTGATCGCTTGGGGGCGGGAGGAGAATGTGCTGATACGCTTGGCTGGCGGCGAAGCGATCGGCACCCAGTTGACGGCGCAGATGGCGCAATTGACTGCACGCAAGCAGTGGATGGCCGATCATTTACACACAGCAGGTCGGGTAGTGTTGGACGACGGCGCGGTGCAAAAATTAACCGCCGAAGGCAAATCTTTGCTGCCGATTGGCGTGGCGGAGGTCGGGGGGGAATTCGGCCGCGGTGATGTGATTACCTGTTTTGATGCGTCGGGACGCGCGGTGGCGCGCGGTATCAGCAACTACACCAGTACCGAGGCGCAGCGCATCATGCGCCATCCTTCATCTGAAATTCTCGAGATACTTGGCTTTGTCGAAGAGCCTGAGTTGATTCATCGCGACAATTTAGTGCTGCTGTAAGTTTGGCCGGCATCCGGTTGCATCACTTACTTCGGCATGTACCGGTCGGCCACGGGTTTCATGCGCAAATGCCGCGCGATATCATCGGCCGAACCCGCTACGGCTTCGCCATCGCACAGGAAATCCGTCATGAGGATTGCGTGATATGGATTGCTGACGTGTTGTGTAATCGGCTCCCATTTGTCACGATGCGAACGCGACCAGCTACCGTCTTTGCGGCCGAAGGCATATAGCTTTCTTTCCTTTGACTTGCAGCGGATACCCTCGTAGCTAATGTTTTCCGCGCCGCCGGAACCTTTTGCCATCAGCGTATAGCGCACCACGGCGTCGCTACCAACCGACAGGGATTTGGTATCGATCGAGAAGGTATAGGTTGCAGTCGGACTGACATAAAAGGGAATCAGGTTTTCTTGCTTGGGTGCTGCCGGCAACTGCACGGCGATTTCCTGCCACGGTTTTTCCGTGTCGTCGAAATCTTCCTCGAACTTCGATTGTGCTTGGGTAACGCCGGTCAGCAACAGAGCAGCCAGCGGTAGGCAGCGCAGGCATCGGCGGGTTGCGGAAAAGATCGCTTGCTTATTCATCCTTGGATTCCATTTCGTGGGAGAGCGGTTCCGTGTCTTCCGTCGAGCGCGGCCCATGGGCATGGCGCAGGTAGCGTGAAACCTGTTGGCGCGAGCCGCCTTGGTGTGCAGGCTTGCTCAGGTAGCGCGACAACTCTTGTAAAGCGCGTTGATAGACGTCGCGTTTGAATTCGATGACGACATCTAACGGTACCCAGTAGTGGTGCCAGCGCCAAGCGTCGAACTCAGGGTGGTCGGTCAGGCGCAAGTTGATGTCACAGTCGCGTCCTACCATGCGTAGCAAGAACCAGATCTGCTTCTGCCCTTTGTAATGGCCGCGAATCTCGCGTTTGATGAAGCGATCCGGCACTTCGTAGCGCAGCCAGTCGCGCGTGCGGCCGACGACTTTCACGTGCTCGGCCTTCAAGCCGATTTCCTCTTCTAATTCCCGGTACATCGCCTGTTCCGGCGTTTCGCCGTACTTGATCCCGCCTTGCGGGAATTGCCAGGAATGTTCGCGCACGCGCTTGCCCCACCACACTTCATTGTGTGCGTTGAGCAAGATAATGCCGACGTTCGGGCGGAAGCCTTCACGGTCCAGCATGATCACACCTCAAAAACTTTCTGCGGCCGGCACCCTTGGCACAAAACCAATTCGTGAACCCGTCAACCCATCCGGCAAGCCGGGGGCGAGGAAGAAGTCGCGTATTGTGCGAAGAATGGGTGCATCAGCCAGCTAATCCTTTAAAATTGAGTTGATTATAACCCTCTCTTTTTGAAAAAGAATTCATCGATATGCGCGCTTCACGATTTTTTATTTCCACCCTCAAAGAAGCTCCTTCCGACGCCGAAATCATCAGTCACAAATTGATGATGCGAGCCGGCATGATTAAACGTCTTGGTTCCGGTATTTACACGTATATGCCGATGGGACTGCGTGTTATCCGCAAGGTAGAAAAGATCCTGCGCGAGGAAATGGATCGCTCCGGCGCAGTCGAGTTGCTGATGCCGGTGGTGCAACCGGCCGAGCTGTGGCAGGAAACGAAGCGTTGGGACAAAATGGGGCCGGAGCTGATGCGGGTGAAAGATCGCCACGGCCGCGACTTCGCCATTCAGCCGACGTCGGAAGAAGTAATTACCGACGTGGCACGCAGCGAAATCAAATCGTACAAAAAGCTGCCGGTCAACTTCTATCATATCCAGACCAAATTTCGTGATGAGCGCCGGCCGCGCTTCGGCCTGATGCGCGGCCGCGAATTCACCATGAAGGATGCGTATTCCTTCGACCGCGATGTCGCCGGTATGCAGCAGTCTTACCAGATCATGTACGACGCATACGTGCGTATTTTCAACCGCTTCGGCCTGCAGTTTCGCGCGGTGGCGGCCGACAATGGCGCGATCGGCGGTTCCGGTTCGCATGAGTTTCACGTGATCGCCGATACCGGTGAGGATGCGCTGGTGTATTGCCCGCAATCGGATTACGCCGCCAATATCGAAGCGGCGGAAGCGCTGGCTCCAGTGACGGCACGTGTGACGGCGACGCAAGAGTTGGTCAAGACGCCGACGCCGGGCAAGTCGAAGTGTGAAGATGTTGCTGCCTTGCTGGGCTTGCCCTTGTCGCGCACGGTCAAGTCGATCGTGCTGGCTGCTGAAAAAGAAACGGGTAAGGAAATCTGGCTGCTGCTGCTGCGCGGCGATCATGAACTGAACGAGGTCAAGGCCGGCAAGGTGCCGGGGCTGGGTGCGTTCCGTTTTGCTGCCGAGAGTGAGATTATGGAGTGGTTCGGTTCGCCGCCCGGCTATCTCGGACCGATTGGTACAAAGAAGCCGGTCAAGATCGTGGCCGATCGCACGGTGGCCACCATGAGCGACTTCGTCTGCGGCGCCAACGAAACCGATTTCCACTACACCGGCGCCAACTGGGGGCGCGATCTTCCCGAGCCGCTAGTGGCGGATTTACGCAACGTGGTGGCAGGCGATCCTTCGCCGGACGGTAAAGGTGAGTTGGCGATCCAGCGCGGCATCGAGGTTGGTCACGTGTTTCAGCTCGGCACGCGCTATTCCCAGGATATGCAGGCGACCTATTTGGATGAGGGCGGCAAACAGCAATTGATGCAGATGGGTTGTTACGGGATTGGCGTCACTCGTATCTTGGGCGCGGCGATTGAGCAGAATTTCGATGACAAGGGCATCATCTGGCCGGCGTCGATTGCGCCGTTTGAGGTGGTGATCTGTCCGATGGGTTATGACCGTAGCGAAAGCGTCAAAGCCGAAACGGACAAGCTTTACGATGCGTTGCTGGCGGCTGGTGTCGATGCGGTGCTCGATGATCGCGGAGAGCGTCCGGGGGCGATGTTCGCTGATTGGGAATTGATCGGCGTGCCGCATCGGATCGTGGTCGGTGAGCGTGGCCTGAAGGAGGGCATGCTCGAATACCAAGGGCGACGCGATGCGGCGGCGACGCCGGTGGCTGCGAACGACATGGTGGCCTTCATTCAAGGCAGGTTGGCGAATTAGCATGAAGGTAGCGGCGGGTGGTGGTATGCGTGGTGTGTGCAATGCGTTGATAAAGTGGATGGTGCTTGCGCTGCTATCGTGCAGCGTGGCGGCGCATGCCGGCAACCAGAAGGAAGAGGCGATGGCCGATGGCGTGCGTCTGGCGCTGGAGCGTGCCATCAACGATCCGCGTCCGCCCAAGCCGCAATTCGCCGACATCAACGAACGCATCAAATATCTGCGTTGGTTGGGCGAGATGTCGAGTCGTTTGCAAAAGAAATTACCGGACTCGCAGGTACGTAAGGAGTTTCTGCAAACGGCTTGGTATGAAGCCAAGCGTGCCGGTTTGGAGCCGGCGATGGTGTTGGGTTTGATTCAGGTGGAATCGGCTTTTCGCAAATACGCGGTGTCGCCGGTGGGGGCACATGGTTACATGCAGGTCATGCCGTTCTGGGCGCGCGTGATTGGCGATGGCGACCGCAGCAAACTGTTCAAGATGCAAACCAATCTGCGTTATGGTTGCCAGATTCTGCGCATGTATCTGGATATGGAGCGTGGCGATCTGTATCTGGCGCTGGGACGATATAACGGCAGCCGTGGTCGGCCGGAATACCCTAATGCTGTGCTGGCGGCATGGAAGAATTGGGAATTCAATGATTGAGAGAGCGCGACACTTATCCAGTGTAACGTTAGGATAGGCAGAAACAAAAACGCCCGCGCGATGCGGGCGTTTTTGTTTGGCGCGAGGCGAAAATTATTTCAAATGGCCGGAGATGAGTTTGGTCATCTCGAACATCGAAACGGTTTTCTTGCCGCCAAAAACGGTTTTCAGCTTGTCGTCGGCATTGATGTTGCGCTTGTTAGCTGCATCTTGAAGTTTGTGCTTCTTGATGTATTCCCACACTTTTTTAGTCACTTCCGTGCGCGGTAGCGGACTGGCACCGACGACTGCGGCCAAGACTGCGGACGGAGTCAGCGGTTTCATGAATGCTGCATTAGGCTTGCGCGCGGTTTTTGGTTTTGCTGCTTTTTTTGCTGCTGGCTTTGCGGCTTTCTTTGCAGGAGCGGCTTTCTTGGCTGGGGCTGCTTTTTTTGCTGCTGGCTTTGCGGCTTTCTTTGCAGGAGCGGCTTTTTTTGCGGGGGCTTTCTTTGCTGCTGCTTTTTTTGCTGCCGGCTTCTTTGCTGCCGGTTTTGCGGCTTTCTTGGCTGTTGCCATCTTGAGACCTCCTTCGCGAACAGTATTAGGAATTGCGCCAAATCACGCAACGCTAATAGTGGTGGGGATTTACGAGGGATGCAAGTATTTTTTGCTGGGGTGAACGAGAATGTGTATGCGGCCTGCCACGCAGCGAAATTGTGCTGTGTGCGGCACCACGTTTTGAGGGATGAGATGCGG
>JAFECY010000096.1 GCA_018241865.1 Pseudomonadota bacterium
CAAAGGTCGTCCTTCTCTTCCTTCACATGACGCAAGGTGTTGAGCAGAATGGTGTCGCCGTTTGGCTGTGTCTGCGCGCGCACGAAGCTGCACAAGGCATTGCCAGGGCCCATTTCGAGGAGGACAGTATTGTCATCCTTCAGTAGCGTCGCCACACCGTCAGCGAAGCGTACCGTTTGACGTAAGTGGTTCTTCCAATAATTCGCCGTGCAAATTTCGTCTGGGTTAGCCCAATCGCCCGACATATTGGAGATGAAAGGAATCGTCGGTTTTTTGAACTTGACGGTTTGCAGAAACTGACCGAACTCTTGCAGTATCGAATCGACCATCGGCGAATGGCCGGCGGTATCGATCAAAAGTTTTTTGTATTCGATTTGTTTTTCTTCCAACAGTTTCTCGAACTGCTGCATCGGCTCGACGCGCCCTGCCACCACGCAGCGACCGGGGTCGTTGATGGTGGCGATCGATACTCCATCGATCAGAAATTTCTGCACATCTTCGGCAGGCAGCGTCACGCTCACCATGCTGCCCTTCTCGATCTTCTCGAACAGCGCGCCACGGCAGCAGATCAGATCGACCGCCTCTTCCAGACTGAACACGCCGGCGATGCAAGCTGCCGTGTATTCGCCCAAACTGTGGCCGATCAAGGCGCCGGGCTGCACGCCCCAGGACATCCAGAGTTGCGCCAAGCTATATTCGACTGCAAACAAAGCAGCAAAGAAGTTCTTTGGTTTCTGCAGAGTCTCGGCATTCTGTTCGGCGTGCGTTGCATCGGGATAGATCAAACCGATCAAGTCCAGCCCCATCTTGCGTTGGAACAGCGCAGCGCAGGCATCCAATGTTTGTTTGAATTGCGGCTCCTGCGCGTACAGGCCGCGCGCCATGTCCACGTACTGCGTACCGCCGCCGGGGAACATGAATACAATTTTTTTCTTGCGCTCCGGCGCTTTGCCGGTGAAGCCCTTGGTCGGCACGATCGTCGCTGCAATACGGGACAGCTTGTCGTTCTGCACGACGAAAGCGCGGCGGAAGCCGAAGCCGCGACGCCCGACTTGCAAGGTGTACGCCACGTCAGCGATATCCTCGTTCAAGGTCTTCGTCATGTAAGCGGATAGATTGTCGGTCATGCGATCCAGCGCGCCGGGGGTTTTGGCCGATAGCAGCACCAATTGCCAGTTGCGGCTTTCGGAGGATTCCGCTTCCGGTGCTTCTTCCAAAACAATGTGCGCGTTGGTGCCGCCGATGCCAAGCGAACTGACACCAGCACGCGCCGGAAATTCGCCTTCCTCGATGCGTTCCAGTTTGTCGATGACATAGAACGGACTATTACCGATATCGAGCTTGGGGTTCGGCGATTCAAAATTCAAGCTTTCCGGCATCAGCTTGTTTTTCAGTGCCAGCGAAGCCTTGACCACACTGGCCGCGCCGGCCGCCATGCCGAGGTGACCGATATTGCTTTTGACCGAACCGATGCCGCAGAAATTCTTCTTGTCGGTCTGCAGACGGAAAGCGCGGGTCAGCGCGGTAAATTCAATCGGATCGCCCAGCTCGGTCGCCGTGCCGTGCGCTTCGATGAAGCGAATACTGTCCGGCTCGACGCCAGCCACTGCTTGCGCCTCCGCGATGATATTGGTTTGCCCCGTGATGCTGGGTGCGGTGTAGCCGATTTTTTCCGAGCCATCGTTGTTGACGGCCGAGCCTTTGATGACGGCGTAGATGGTGTCATTGTCGGCCAGCGCATCTTCCATGCGCTTCAACAGAACGAACACCGTGCCGGCGCCGCCAACCGTACCTTGTCCCTTGGCGTCGAAAGAGCGGCAGTAACCGTCCGGCGAGCTGTAGCCGCCTTGATGATAAATGTGGCCGGTGCAATTGGGTGTGGCGAGGTGCGAACCGCCTGCCAGCGCCATTTTCGATTCGCCATTCAACAAACTCTGACAAGCAAGATGAATACAAACCAGTGAGGTCGAACAGGCAGTGCCAAGCGAAATGCTCGGCCCGTTCAGATTCAACTTGTAAGAAATGCGTGAGGCGAACATGTCCTTGTCCACGCTGATCTGCGTGTCGAGCGCATCGCCGGCACGGGTCGATTCATCGCCACGCAACAAATTGAAGATGAAATACGTGCTCATGTTGACACCGGCAAACAAGCCGATGCTGCCATTGACCGATTCCGGCGTGTAGCCGGCATGCTCCAACGTCTGCCACGCCACTTCCAACGCGAAGCGGTGCTGCGGATCGAGATTGGCCGCCTCGCGCGGATTCATCTCGAAGAAGTGCGCGTCGAACTTATCCTGATCGGGAATGTAACCGGATGCCGGCACGAAATTGGGATCGTCCAGCGCCGCTTGCGACACGCCCATCTTTTCCAACTCGTCGCGTGAAAAGCGGGTGATGCAATCGGTCGAGCTGACCAGATTGGTCCAGAACTCGTCCACGCTATCGGCCTTGGGAAAGCGCCCGGCCATGCCGATGATGGCGATGTCGTTGTTGACTTCGTAATCGCCGTCGTTGTCTTCGTAGTCTGCGTTGTTGCTCATGGTGTTCTGTTCATTCAGTTGGATTGCGAGAATTTTTAACCACGGCGGGCACGGCGGATTTTCTCGATATCCCCTCCCCTTCAAGGGGAGGGTTAGGGTGGGGATGGGGTATCAGTCTCACTCAACCCATCCCCATCCCACCCTTCCCCTTGAAGGGGAAGGAGTTACGTTCGATGTCTTTCGCCGTGCCCGCCGTGTGCGCCGTGGTTCATTCTTTCCTGTTCATTCGTCCGATCTTACCGCCCCGCCCTGCGCGCACGCGACTGATTTCGTCGTTGCATTGCAGCGCGCCTATCTTGGCCGGCGCTACGTGCAGCATCGGCGCTCGGTGCTTGACCTGCGCCATCGCCGGCGCCGTTCTGCTGACCGAGGAAGATAGCCAGTTTCTCGACAGTGGTGGAATTGAACAATTCCACCATCGGGAACGCGATGCCGAGCTGTTGCTGGATTTCGTGATGCAGCTTGACGATCAAGAGTGAATTAGCGCCGACATCGAAGAAATTATCCTTGATGCCGATGGGCTCGCTCGCACCAAATACCTCGGTTGCGATACGCGTCAAGGTTTCTTCCATGTCATCGCGCGGCGCAATTTTTTCCGCGCGCGATCCGCTGCTCTGCATCGATGCCAACTTCAATGCAGCGAGGTCGATCGCGCCATCGGCGGTCAGTGGCAGCGCATCCATTTGCGCGAATTGCACGTTGAGCGGCAAAGCGAACGCGTCACTAAAGGACAAGCCGGCAGCCAATTCATTGGCAATCCCGTCTTCATTTGCGCTGAAGTAGCAGGCTAGGCGCTGTGATTCGTTTGCGCGGTTCAACACCAAGTGCGCGATGTTCGGCCGTGTATCGTCCAAGCCGATCAACACATTGCGCTTGCCGTGATACAGCGCCGCCAACATGGAGGACATACCCTTGGCCGGCTGGATCGGCGTGAAGCCGAGCGCGCGCGACAAGCTTTCCGCTCCCTTGTACTGGCTACCCATGCCAGTGTCGTGCCACAGGCTCCAAGCGATACAGAAACTCTTTACATTGGCATTGCCGCTCACCGCTGCGACGAACGCTTCCTGATAGCGGTTGGCGATGCTGTAGGCCGCCATGCCGCTGCCGCCGAAGAAGGCATTGACCGAGGAAAAATTCACAAACAATGTATCGCTGCGGCTGTCGCAAACCTTGTACAGCGCGCGCGTGCCCATCGTCTTGGCGCGCAGGACATCATGCAAGCTCTGTATGCTCTGCCCCGCCATCGCTTCTTCGTGCGCCAAGCCGGCTAGGTGGAATACGCCGGCCAGCTTTTGTTTCCACTCGCCTTCGGTCTTATCCACCGCCGCTTCAAGCACGGCATGGTTGCAGATGTCGGCGCTGGCATAGTGCACGCTGCCGAGTTCTTGCAATTCGTCGAGCATGTCCTGCTTCAGCGCCGACAGGTGCGCCTGCGGCGTCCGGCCGACCAGCAGTAGGCGAGCATTGAACTGCTTCAGCAACAATTTCGCCAGTACATGACCGATGCCGCCGAGGCCGCCGGAAATCAGATACGCACCGCCATGAGCGATCGGCATGGCACCCTTGCCGGCCTTCGCCAAATTTTCGTTTTGCAGACGCAAGACATAACGCTTCGCATCACGGTAAGCCACTTCTTCATCGCCATGCAGTGTGCTGAGTTCACGCTGCAATTGCATGACATGGCTGGCGCTGTCGTCGCCGGCAAAATCAATATGGCGGCAACGAACCCAAGGGAACTCTTTCGATAAGGTTTTCAGCAAAGCCAGTGTGGATGCTTTATCTGGGTTGCAGCCTTCTTTCGCATCGACCCGTTGCGCCCGACGCGCACACCAGACCCATTGCATACGCGCCACGTTGCCCTGTTTAGCGAAAGCTTGCGCCAAATACCAAGCCGAGTACATGCCGATGCCGTCTGACAACGGTGGCCGCGCCAGCAAAGCGGTGGTGCTGCTATCACCCGCATCGTAATCCCAGAGATTCACCACCTGCGCAACGACGATGCCGCGCCGCGCCAACGCCGCCAGCAACTGACCGTAATGATCCTGCATGGCGGGGTTGATCTGGTAAGCATCGCCGGTTTCACGGAAGCTCTGCCCCGGCGTTACACGAATCACCGTGCCGTGCAGCGTGAGTTGCGCCGCGCAAGCGCTGCGATCGGCAAACAGCAAGGTCGCACCGGCATGCGGCAAGCTCGTCACATGATCCAGATGTTTCTGCACCCAGACTTTACTGAAGAACCAGTCCGGTAAGGTATGGTCATTGCGTTCGGCAATATCCAAGGCGCGCAAAACATGATCGAACTCGCCCTGATTGAAAGATTTCGCCAATTGCGTCAACTGAATTTTGCCGATTTCCGTCTTGGGAATTTTTTCCTTTTCGACTGGCACGATCCAAGATGGATTGATGCCGATTTTTTCAATCACGGTTTGACGAATTTGCTTCATCACGCCTTGCAGCGCCTCGCCTTTCAAACTCGTGTGAAAGAAAATCGCCAATTGATCGCTGTTGCTGCCAGCGCGGCGCACCGCGCACGCGCCGGTGAACGACACTGCTACATGCGGCACGGTTTCCACCACTTCGGCGATTTCATGGCTGTAGAAATTGACACCGTTGATGATGATGATGTCTTTTTCGCGGCCGGTAATGGTCAGTTCGCCGTCTTGGATAAATGCCAGATCGCCAGTCTTGAACCAAGCGTCAGCAGTGAAAACGTCCTTGTTGATTTCCTCGCCGCCGAGATAGGCCTTGGTCACGGTCACGCCGGAAACCTGCAAGCGGCCGGACTGCCCTTCCATCATGAGCTGGTCATCGGCATCGACGATGCGCATATTCACACCGGGAATCGGTGCGCCGACCGATACAAACACGGTGTCGTCGCTGCCATAACGCAATTGCAAGCGCTTTGCGTAGGTCACGCCGGAGGAGGTCTCCGACATGCCATACGCTGGCTTGACCGTATCTTCCGCCAGCCCGAATTTTTGCAGCAATTCGATGAAGGTTTGCGTGGTTTTCGGCACTACCGCTTCCGCGCCGTTCAACAAAATCTTCAGGCAAGAGAGATCGATTGTCAGCTTGGCTACTTCCTCCTTGCGATCGACGATCAGCGAAAAAGCAAAGTTCGGCGCCCAGGTGATGTTGACGCGATGACGGTCGATCAGCTTTAGCCAGCGCAATGGATCAGCCAAGATGTAATCGGTATCAGCCTGCACCTGCGTCGCGCCATGATAGGTGTCGCGGATATGGAAGAAAATGATGCCGCCAACGTGATCGAGCGCCATCCAGTTCATCGACGCCATGTCAGAGTGGAGGCCATTCATCTGCGTCGAACCCATGGTGCGGCCGATCAGATTGGCATGCGTGAGTTGCACGCCTTTGGGCAGACCCGTACTACCGGATGTCAGCACGATCAGCGCCACATCATCGCTTGCGCCTTGATGAAATGCTTGCGCCGGCTCGGTGTCGAGCATGGTGGCGATGTCGAATACTTGCAGATTCTCTACCGATTCCAACTTGGCGATGTTGCGCACGCCTGCATAGATATTTGAGCCGGACAGAATGATGGCCTTGTCCATCATTTTCCAAGCATGTGCGACCTTGAGCGTTTGCGCATTACTGCTGCGGTAATTTTTCGCTGCTGCGACCGGCACGGGAATGAAGCCACCCAACGCGCACGCCCAAAACGAAACAATAAAATCTTCATTGCGGTCGAATTGGAAAATGACTTTGTCACCGGCGTTCAAGCCAGTCGCGCGCAAGCCCGCCAACAAAGATTGCGCTTGTCGCAGTAAA
>JAFECY010000097.1 GCA_018241865.1 Pseudomonadota bacterium
AAAACGCCTCCTACAATGCGCATCACTTGAGGAGGACGCAGGCTTCAGATCGAAAAAGCGCTGCCCATCTGCTGATGTAGTTGTACACATAACAGGCCAAATCAATTCACCGGGGTTCGGGGCCCCACATGACATTTTAAGGAGTGTTATCAAAGGCGTCAGCCTTCCCCCGGAAAAAAGTTGTTTGCCACTGTAACGGCGCCCAGAAAGCACACTGCAACACACTGCGCAGCCGACAGCCAACAGCAAACGACTCCGACCATCCAGGCGCGCAGCAGCGTTGCCGGATGATGTTCTGAAATGACAGCATAAACGAGTAACAACCGGACTGTGTTCGGCGTGGGATCGTGCGTGCCTAATGATTCAGGAGTAAACATGTCTCAACAAGTTATCACAGCGACGCTGGAACAGAGTCGAAGACCGGTTGGCAAGTCCACTGCTTGGGCGCTGGTAGCCCGTCTTAAAATGAGCGGCCTCATGCAGACTGCTCACCATGCTTTGATGGTGCTAGGCCTGAGCGCCTTGGCCACCTTGGCGCTGATGTTTGTCCGGCCGGATATCACCGACCATCTGAAAGCGCTATCGCCATTCAACCGTACCCAGTTGGCGCAGGAGCCGGCGACAGTCAGTCCCGACATGGCCAGTCTGATGGATACGCCGTCCAAGCCTTTTACCAAAACCAAGGCTAACGAAAAGATCACCGTCAACCAGGTAGTCTTTCACGGCATCGATGGCAAATACGCCGACGCCACCGATGAGCAACGCATCGTGGCAAGCTGGATTTCCAAGCGTTACCGCGTCGCCGGTGATGCAACGCTCATGCTGGTGCATAACGCTTACCAGATCGCGGACGAACTCAAGCTCGATCCCCTACTGATCCTGTCGGTGGCTGCCATCGAATCCAGCTTCAATCCGTTTGCCGAAAGCGCGGTCGGCGCACAGGGTCTGATGCAAGTCATGTCCAAATTGCATCACGAGAAATTCCAATCGCTGGGCGGCGTCAAGGCGGCGCTGAATCCAGTCGCCAACATGAAGGTCGGCGCGCTGATTCTGAAAGATTATGTGCAGCGCGGCGGTTCGGTGGAAGCCGGCCTGAAGATGTACGTTGGCGCAGCCGCCTTCAATACCGACTATGGCTATGGCTCGAAAGTGTTGAGCGAATACCGCCGCCTGCGCGAAGTAGCCGGCAGAACTGCGCCGCCCTTGCCCGCCACGGCCAACAAGACCGAACCCAAATCCACGACGAGCAATGGCGCCGTGGAACAAAAAATCAGCGCTCCCGAGGAAGACAAATCCGCCTGATCCGGCAAGTCTGTCTCCAGCCTTTGTAAAAAAGCGCCCTACTTCGGGCGCTTTTTTCTTCGGCGAACAATTAGCCAGTGAAATAGCTGCGCAGCCGCGCCACTGCTTCTTGTAGATTTTCCATCGAGGTCGCATACGATATTCGCACATGACTACGCGCCGTGTGCGGCCCGAAATCTAGGCCCGGCACGATCACCACACCAGCTTTGTGCAAGATGTCGATGCTCAAGCGATCGGCATCATCCGTCAGATCGCTGCAATCCGCATACACATAAAAGGCACCATCCGGCATCACCGGCACCTTGAAACCCAGCTCTTGCAAAGCCGGCACGATGTAATCACGCCGCCGCTTGAATTCGGCGCGGCGCTGCTCGAACAAGGCCTGCGACTGCGGCGCAAAGCAGGCGATGCCGGCATGCTGGGCAATCGCCGAAGCGCAGATGAACAGGTTTTGCGCCAGCTTTTCGATCTGCGGCACCATGACTTCCGGCACCACCAGCCAGCCCAGCCGCCAACCCGTCATATTGAAATACTTGGAAAAACTGTTGATGACGATAACGTCATCGCCCAGCGACAACGCCGAAAAAGGCGGTGCATCGTAAGTCAATTGCTGGTAAATCTCATCGACGATGGCGAAGCCATTTTTCTCGCGAACAGTCGCAACGATCCTGGCCAGCTCCTGCGGATCGATCGAGGTGCCGGTCGGATTGGAAGGCGAAGCCAGCAAGACGCCGCGCGTCGCTGCCGTCCAGTGTTCACGCACCATTGCCGCCGACAACTGAAAGCGGTCTTGCGGCTCGCTCGGGATCATGCGCGCCACGCCGTCGAAAGCAGCGAGGAAATGCCGGTTGCAGGGATAGGAGGGATCGGGCATCAGGATTTCAGCGCCCTTTTCCACCAGCGCAGCGCACGCCAGCAGCAAGGCACCGGATGCGCCGGCGGTGACGATGATGCGCGAAGGCGCAATGTCGAGTCCGTAGATAGTACGGTAATGCCCGGCAATCGCTACACGCAAGGCCGGTAAGCCGGTGGCCGGGGTGTATTGCATCTTGCCGTCGGCCATAGCGCGGCTGGCCGCGTCGATCACCAGCGGCGCAGCCGTGAAATCCGGCTCACCGATACCCATGTGGATGATGGAACGTCCCTGCCGCTCCAGGTCGGCCGCCATCTTCGCCAGCTCCATCACGTGGAAAGGCGCGATGTTTTCAAGGCGTGCGGCCAGATGGGGAAAATTCATGAGACGAGGCTCTGTAAAAGATCAACCCTATGACACTGGCGAGCAACCCACCACTAGCCTTATTTGCCGGCCTTGACTTCCGCGCCGCGCAGCGAGCCGGCCAGTTTGTCCAGCACGCCATTGACGTATTTGTGGCCGTCGATGCCGCCGAATGATTTGGTCAGCTCGACCGCTTCGTTGATGACGACTTTGTAGGGAATTTCGAGATGATGCTTGAGTTCGTACGCGCCGATCAGCAACACCGCATGTTCAATCGGCGACAGTTCCGTCAACGGGCGGTCGATCAAGGGACTGAGCCCATCGCGTAACGTGGCGACTTCTCGGATCGTGCCATGCAACAACGCATCGAAATGTTCGGCATCGGCTTTGTCGAAGCCATGCGCCTCACGAATATGGGCATCGATTGCGCCGGCGTCTTCATTATTGAGCAGCCATTGATACAAGCCCTGCAAGGCAAATTCACGCGCGCGATGACGCGGCGTGCGATTCTTGTTGGGGTTGGCGTGAATTTCTTTTTGGTTCATAGCTGGCTAACAGTGCATCCGCTGACAAGCGAAAGACAAACAAGGGATCAAACAAACTTACGCTTCTTGCGTCGATTCGGCGAGTTCTTCCAGCGCCAGGGTCAGATTAGCCATCTCGACCGCGACGCGGGCGGCATCGGCACCTTTTTCTGCCATACGCACTTCGGCTTGCTCGTCGTTCTCAGTGGTCAACACGGCATTAGCGATCGGGATACCGTAATCGAGCGCCACCCGCGAAATGCCGGCACCGGATTCATTGGACACCAACTCGAAGTGGTAAGTCTCGCCACGTATCACCGCGCCGATGGCGATTAGCGCATCGAACTGCTCCGTTTCCGCCAGCTTTTGCAAGGCCACCGGCAATTCCAGCGCGCCCGGCACGGTCACATGCAGAATGTCTTCATCGGCCACGCCCAAGTGTTTCAATTCCGCGAGACAGGCCGCCAGCAAGCCGTGGCATACGTCTTCGTTGAAGCGGGCCTGGGCGATGCCGATGCGCAGGCCGTCGCCTTCAACGGTTGTTTCAAAGCTTCCGACTGTCATGGCATGTCCTTTGTTTATTGTTGATGTTCAGAGTGGCCTGCTTCACTTGCCCGGCTTTTCCTGAAAACCCGTTACTTCGAGATTAAAACCCGCCATCGACGGCATTTTGCGCGGGCTGGACAGCAGTTTCATCTTGCCGACCTGCAGATCCTTGAGTATCTGCGCGCCGATGCCGTAGTTGCGCAAATCCATGCTCGATGCTCGCATCTGCGGTCGCGCATCTGGATTGTCGAGCGCGGCGAACTGGGCAAACATTTGTTCAGAGGATTCCTCGCAATTGAGCAGCACCATGACGCCGCTTTGCTGCGCCTTGATCGCCTGCAACGACGAGGCGACGTTCCAAGAATGCGTAGAGGTTTCTGTTTCCAGCAAATCGAGTATCGATACCGGCTGATGCACCCGCACCAAGGTTTCAGTCTGCGGTGTAATCTCGCCATGCACCAGTGCCAGATGCGCGCAACCACTCGGTTTGTCGCGATAGGCGACTGCTTTGAACACGCCATAAGCGGTGTGCATCGTACGCTCCGCCAAGCGCTCGACGATGCTTTCGGTCTGGCTGCGGTAGTGAATGAGATCGGCAATCGCGCCGATCTTCAGACTATGTTCTTGAGCAAACGCCATCAGGTCAGGCAGGCGCGCCATCGTACCGTCGTCCTTCATGATTTCGCAAATGACCGCAGCCGGCGTCAGCCCCGCCAGTTCGGCCAGATCACAACCGGCCTCGGTATGGCCGGCGCGCATCAGCACGCCGCCCTTTTGCGCCTTGAGCGGGAAAATATGGCCGGGCTGCACGATGTCGCTTGCTTTGGCACGCTTGGCGACCGCGGCCTGAACGGTGCGGGCGCGATCCGCTGCAGAAATCCCGGTGGTTACGCCTTCGGCGGCTTCAATGGAAACCGTGAAATTGGTGCCATAGGACGTGCCATTGCGCGCGGTCATCATCGGCAATTCGAGTTGCGCACAACGCTCTTCGGTCAAAGTCAGGCAAATCAGGCCGCGCCCGTATTTCGCCATGAAATTGATCGCTTCAGGCGTCACGAATTCGGCGGCCAGCACTAGGTCGCCTTCGTTTTCGCGGTCTTCTTCGTCAACTAAAATGACCATGCGGCCAGCCCGCAGTTCCGCGACGATTTCCTGTGTTGTTGCAAGCGCCATAGAATTTCCTAATCAGGCCGTCATTTTAAAGGATTTGACGTCGTCATAGCGCCGAAAGCCGGCCGAATTGCCATGAAACCACTTTTATGCCACTTTATTGCGCGTCTTGAAAAGACGTCCGCCCGCGTTCAGCGTTACCAGCACCAGTGTGCCGATCAGCATGCCGAGCAACACATCCAACACGGTGGCAATCAACCAGCGCATCACGCCACCGATCGTCGGAATGCTTGCCGCACCGGCCGCCAGATGATCGATGGCATGATGCACCGGCGGTATGCCATGAACCAAGATAGCGCCGCCCACCATGAACATGGCGATCGTACCGACTACCGATAAGGTCTTCATCAGATACGGCGCGCCCGCCAGCAAAGTGTTGCCGAGTTTTTGTTTCCACTGAGCGCTTTTCCGGCTGAGATAAAGGCCGAGATCGTCGAGCTTGACGATGCCAGCGACCAAGCCATACACACCGACGGTCATGATGACCGCAATACCCGCCAGCACCGCCACCTGCTTAGAAAACGAAGCCGTCGCGACCGTCCCCAGCGAAATCACAATAATTTCCGCTGAAAGGATGAAATCGGTACGAATCGCGCCCTTGATTTTGTCCCTTTCCAACGCCAGCATATCGATCGTCGGATTGGCCAATGCTTCGCTCAGCTCCTTGTGATGGAGATCGTCTTCGGACTGGCTATGCAAAAACTTGTGCGCCAGTTTTTCCACGCCCTCGAAACAGAGAAACGCACCACCCACCATCAACAAAGGCGTGATCGCCCAAGGCGCAAAAAAACTGATAGCCAACGCTAGGGGCACGAGGATAACTTTATTCATCAGCGAGCCCACGCCGACCGCCCACACCACCGGCAATTCCCGATCGGGATGCACGCCGGTCACTTGCTGCGCGTTCAACGCTAGATCATCGCCCAGCACACCAGCGGTTTTCTTGGCGGCGACCTTGGTCATGAGCGCCACGTCATTCAAAATGGTGGCGATATCGTCGATCAATGCCAACAGACTGCTAGCCATGTCGGAAATCCTTTAGCAAAAAATGGGAAATGAATGCCGGCAGCGAGCGCCGCCGCCGATCGAGGGCGAGATGATACCGGCAGGAAGAATTACTTCGTGGATAGCATGCGCTCGACATATCGGGCGATCAGGTCAACTTCCAAATTGACTTTGCTGCCTAGTTTGAGATATTTGAGAGTAGTAACGTCGATGGTATGTGGAATCAGATTGATCGAAAATGCACAGCAGGCAGGCAAGTCGTCAACACGATTGACCGTCAGCGACACGCCATTGACGACGATCGATCCCTTGTAGGCCAGATATTTGCCCAATTCGCGCGGCGCTTCGATCGCCAACTCCCAAGATTCCCCGATCGGTTCAAATTTGCGAACCACGCCCAGACCATCGACATGACCGGATACCAGATGTCCGCCCAGGCGTTCGGACAAGGTCAGCGCTTTTTCCAGATTCACTGCACCCGGCGCGTCCAAACCAACAGTGCAATTCAAGCTTTCGCGCGAGACATCGACATCGAAACTGTTTACCGTCTTCGACACGACCGTCATGCACGCGCCATTGAGTGCAATCGAATCGCCCAGCGCGACATCGGCCAGCGGCAAGCCGCCGGCATCCACATGCAAGCGCACGCCGGCGTCGGCCTGATTGCCGAGAGGGGTCACGGAAGTGATGTTGACGACAGCGGCGACGATGCCTGTAAACATGACGAACCTAATTCGTTAAAGTTAAATGAAGCGGGCAAGGATACGCACATCCGCGCCGATTTGTTTGATGTCATGAAACTTCAGTTTGCGACTGGCATCCAGCGTACTCGGTGCACGCATGGCGAACAAGCCCTGCGCATCGCCCAGCAAGCTGGGGGCAAGATAGAGCAGCAATTCATCGACGCAATCTGCTTCGATCAATGCGCCATTCAGTCGGGAGCCGGCTTCAACATGCAATTCATTGATTTGCCGCCGCCCTAATTCGAGCAGCAGCGCCGGCAGATCGACTTTGCCCCACGCATTCGGCAGCCGAATGATCTCTACTCCTCGCGCTTGCAACTGCGCTTCTTTCAGCGGATCGGATATCGCGGTGACGACCCATGCACCGCCGCCATCGAGAATCCGCGCCTGCGGCGAAATCTGCAGTTTGCTATCGACCACGATGCGGCGCGGCTGGCGCGGTGTGTCAACGCCACGCACCGTCATGTGCGGATCGTCCTGGTTAACAGTGCCGATGCCGGTCAGGATGGCGCAAGCTTGCGCACGCCAGCGATGACCGTCATTGCGCGCGGCTTCCGACGTGATCCACTGACTCTGGCCGTCGTACAGCGCCGTCTTCCCATCCAGACTAGCGGCCGCCTTCATGCGCACCCAAGGTCGGCCACGTTCCATACGCGAAAAGAAACCGATGTTCATCTCGCGCGCCACGTTTTCCAAGACGCCAGCGACGACCTCGATGCCGGCTGCCTGCAATCTGGCCAGCCCCTGCCCTGCCACCAGCGGATTGGGGTCGCGTATCGCCGCCACTACTCTGGCGACACCCGCTTCAATCAGCGCATCGGTGCAAGGCGGTGTGCGTCCATGATGATTGCAAGGTTCCAGCGTCACGTAAGCCGTTGCGCCACGCACCGTATGGCCGCGTTGCACGGCGTCGTGCAAGGCCTGCACTTCAGCGTGCGCCTGCCCGGCCGGCTGCGTGAACCCGGTGCCGATGATGTTGCTATCTTTGACGAGAACACAGCCCACGCGCGGATTCGGCGTGGTGGTAAACAAGCCCTGAGCCGCCCATTCGAGCGCGACTTGCATACCTTGCTGATCGGTTGAAATGTTCACAAAACTCAAGTTCCTTTTACGACTTGTCAGCTAGGCGCAGGACTATCTGCTATCAAGAAGAATCGTCCGGCCCCGTGCAAGTGCGGTCGCTCTCTGGATTACACAGGCGGGCACGCCCTAGAAAATTCAGTTTAATCCGTCTGCTTTTATTATCCAGCAGGAAGGAAATCGTCCCGAGCTGCGGTGTTTGGTTGCTGGCATTGGTACGTGTGCGTCCGTTGCCATTATAAGCAAGATACGGCTTCCTCGAATCGGTGAGCGTAGATTGAAGGCGCATGCCGCCGGCGATCGGCCCATGCGAAAAAACGATGCGTTCACCTAGGTCGATGCGCTGATTGTCGTTGTCATCGATGAATACCACCCAACCACTAGCCCAGTCCGTGCCGTCCCTCGGTATCAGATCAATCCGTCGCCCTCGCTGGATGGCTTCAGCACGCGCCAAATTGATCGCCGCCAAAAAATCATTGCTGGCGACAGTCAGGCGCTGGTTGCGCATCCATCCACTGAAAACGGGAATACCGATGGTCAATGCAATCGCAACAATGGCCAGCACCACCAGTAATTCGTACAGGGAAAATCCGGGCATTGACACGCCGGACGACACGTGATGTTGCCGCATGCTCTTACCAACAGTCCGGCCGAGCCGGTGTCTTTATGCCCGAACTGGAGAACGACAACTCGCCGCACTCCGTATCTATAAACGCAGTATTGACTCGCGCCGTGCCGGGTCGAGCGCTCAGTACGATGCAAGTTTGCAGCGTTTCGCCGGGGCAGGGTGTACCACGGATTTCATAAGCGCTTGCCGCCGGGTTATCACCAGAAAACCACTGAAAACGCTTGGCGTCTGGATCGATCGAATCGGCAGAAAAAGCCAGATAAGTTGTGCGCTGCGTGTAGTAACGCTCCTGCTGCTGCATCAACCGAAGCAACGCCGCTCTGGCTTCGGCGCGCTTGGCCTTGCGCACTGCTCCCTGATAGGTCGGATAAACCAATGCGCCGAGTATGGCCATGATTCCTAAGGCGATCAGCACTTCGATCAGAGTAAACCCTCGTGCAACATTACGTCTCATCCCATTCCTTTATTTGATGGCGCTGCCGCGCACTTCCTGCCAATTGACGATTTCACGCCATGAGAGGCGTCCGTCTGGCTGCCGCACATCATTTATGACTGTCGGCGACAAGGATTCACCTGCTCCCGTCTTTCGGTCGCTGAAATCGAGGATCACACGCCTTCTTTTGCCAACGCTTTTTCCGCCATCAACTCCCGTGCCGACCGCCAATCTGCTCTCCAGCAATAATGGTGCGAATGTCATACCGGCAGCAGTTGCACTCGCCGCCGCCATGCTCAATCCACTCAAAGCATTCAGAACATAATTCCTGCCGCTACTATCCGCGCAACTCCCACCAGGCAACAAGCTGTTGAAGAAAATTTTGCCATCCGCAAGCACAGGATCGCTCACACTGCGTTCACCTGTGATATCGGATGCGGCGAAATCGACATACCAACCGCGCCGCGTCGATGCCGTTGCGCCATAGTTGAACGCATTGCCAATCACCCGCACAGCACCGCCCTCTTCTTTGTGCATCGTGCGCTGCGCCAATTCATCACGTCCTGACACGCTATAGTTTTTTTGCGCGATATCATAAATACCGTAAAAACTCTGTACAGAAAAACTGGCGGCGGCCGCATCGCGTGGTT
>JAFECY010000098.1 GCA_018241865.1 Pseudomonadota bacterium
CCCCTGCGTCTGGAATGGATCCATGCGCGTGCGCCGCTGACCGGTAAGACCGTGCTGGATGTCGGTTGCGGCGGTGGCATCCTAGCCGAATCGATGGCGCGCAAAGGCGCGCACGTCACCGGCATCGATCTGTCAGAGAAAGCGCTGAAGGTGGCCGACCTGCACAGCCTAGAATCCGGCGTACAAGTCCGCTACGAATTGATCGCCGCCGAAGCGCTGGCGGAACGCGAACCGGCGCGCTTCGATGTCGTGACTTGCATGGAAATGCTGGAACATGTCCCCGACCCCGCATCCATCGTGCAAGCTTGTGCGCGCTTGGTCAAACCCGGCGGCCATGTGTTTTTCTCCACCATCAGCCGCAATCCCAAAGCGTATCTATACGCGGTGCTCGGTGCGGAATACCTGCTGCGCATGCTGCCCAAGGGTACGCACGATTATGCAAAATTCATCACGCCAGCCGAACTGGCACGCTTCGTTCGCAACGCTGGCCTGACGGCCGAGGGATTAAAGGGCATGGGTTACAACCCGCTGACCAAAATGTATACGCTGAATCAAGACACCAGCGTCAACTACCTGCTTGCTTGCAGCCGCGCCGCCGACTAATTTTTTGCAATGCTGAAGCCTATCTCTGCACCACGCGCCATCCTGTTTGATCTCGACGGCACACTTGCCGACACTGCACCCGACCTTGCCGCCGCCGTCAACAAGCTGCGTCGTGAACGCGGGCTGGATCCCACTCCCTATGAAAAACTGCGCCCGGTGGCCTCGGCCGGTGCGCGCGGTTTGCTCGGCGCTGCTTTCAATTTGATGCCAGGCGACGAATGCTATGACGATTTACGTGATGCTTTTCTCGCCAATTACGCGGCATCGATCGCAACCGAATCGCGCTTGTTCGATGGCATCGGCGCGCTGCTAGATGCATTGCGCACGGGCGGCATCCGCTGGGGCATCGTCACCAACAAGGCGGCGCGCTTCACCGACGCGCTGGTGCCGTTGATCGGCCTGCAAGACGCTGCCTGCGTGATTTCTGGCGATACCACGCCGCACGCCAAACCGCACCCCGCACCCTTATTGGAAGCGGCACGCCGGCTCGGCATGACGCCGCAGGAATGCTGGTATGTCGGCGACGATTTGCGCGACATCGAAGCCGGCCGCGCCGCCGGCATGTTCACCGTCGCCGCAGCTTGGGGCTATTGCGGCCATGCCGAACCGCAGACTTGGCATGCCGATGCGCTAATCGACACTCCGACGGCATTGCTCGCGCTAATCGACAAACGTTAACGTATTGCGTTTGCGGAAAAATTTAACGCAACATTTTCCGTAACAGCAGCAGACACAAGGTGCTGCACACAACGAACACGCACATGGCCAATGCCAACAGACGCGCATCGTTGCCGATCAAGGGCACGACCACGGCGGCAACCAGCGCAAACAGCAATAACTGCACGAAAGATTGCACCGATGATGCCAATCCGCGCATTCCAGGAAAGACTTCCAGCGCCTGCAGCGAATTGACCGGCGCGGCCAAGGTCATGCCGAAAGTATACAAAGGCAGCGGCAACACCGCCCACGGCACCTGCGGCGTACACAGCAAACAGTAAATGAGATTGCCGATGGCCGCACCCAACATCAACGCATAGCCGGTGGCAACGATGCGGCGACGCGACCAGCGCTGCGCCAGCCGACTGGAAGTGCCTGCGCCGATCACCATGCCGCTCACCAACGGAATGAACAACCAAGCGAAGGCGGTTTCTGGCAGGTGCAAGACATCGATCACGAAATGCGGCGCAGCGGCGACGTAAATAAAGAAACCGATCGAAGCAAATCCGAGCGCAAAAACCGGCAGCAGGAAACGAGGATGACGCGTCGCCATCCAATAATCCCGCAGGATGCGGCGCGGATGAAACGCCAGACGCTGTTCGCGCGGCAAACTTTCCGGCAATGCACGGCTGCACAGCAACAGCACCAGCAGACCGAACGCCGTCAGAAACACGAAGATCGCGCGCCAGCCGAACCAGACCTGCAGCCAGCCGCCAATGATGGGCGCCAGCGCCGGGGCAAGCGCGAACATCATGGTGATCTGCGACAGCATGCGCTGCGCCTCGGCACCGGCGAGCCGATCGCGCACCATCGCACGGCCAACCACCGTACCAGCGCCAGCCGACAAGCCCTGCAGCGCGCGGAATACCAGCAACGCCGTCAAACTCGGCGCACTCGCCGCGCCCAGCGAGGCGAACGTATACACCGTCAGCGACAACAGAATCACCGGCCGCCGCCCGAAAGAATCCGAGAACGTACCGTGCAACAGCATCATGCCGGCGAAGCACAGCAGATACACGCTCAAGGTCTGCTGCACGTACACCGCATCGACATGCAAATCGGCGGCGATAGCCGGGAAGGAAGGCAGATAGGTGTCGATCGAAAACGGTCCCAGCATCGCCAGCGCCGCCAACACAAAAGCCAAGGATCGGTGCTGACGCATGCTACAACTTCCTGATCCGGTAATCATGCTGCTTCACCAGTCTGGTCGCGTCGATCAGTGTGCTCAAGCCGAGCACCAGTTGCGTCAGCACCTCACCCGACAGCGACCACACCTGCCCTGCCGGCGCGGACACGCCGGTCGCCGCGGTGATGACAGGCACTACCCATGTCGCCTCCGGCGTGACATCGAGCAGCACCTCGCCATCGGGTGTGGTGTGCAAATAGATTTCGCCACCGTGCGTCAGACAGAAGCAAATGCCGTAACCGGCAATGCCGGGTTTGTCGGATTTGTCGATCAAGCGGCGCAAGTCCCAGTTGTAGTTGTCGATCCAAGCTTCGACATCGTAGCTGGATTGCAGCACGATCCACGGCCGGCGCGGCTCTTGCTCCTGATCCGAAATTGTGTTCATCGTGAATTTCCTGCTGGTGAAGCACGCATTATAGGTGCTCGCGTTTGGCCAGCGTCGGGAACAAGCGCATCCAAATCACCACCACCGCCAGCGTGCCAAGGCCGCCGATCAGCACCGACGGCACCGCGCCGAACCAAGCCGCAGTTAAGCCGGATTCAAACTCGCCAAGCTGATTCGATGCACCGATGAAAATCGAATTGACCGCACTGACTCGGCCGCGCATCTCGTTGGGTGTATGGAGTTGCACCAGTGATTGTCGGATCACCACGCTGACCATGTCGAACGCACCGGTAAACGCCAGCGCAAACAACGACAACAGAAAAGATGAGGACAGCGCGAACACGATGGTCGCCACGCCAAACACCGCCACAGAAGCGAACATAACGCGACCGACGCGGCGCTGAATCGGATGACGCGCAAGATAGAGCGACATCAACAATGCGCCGACCGCCGGCGCCGAGCGCAACAAGCCCAGCTCTTGCGCGCCGCCATGCAAAATATCGCGCACAAACACCGGCAGCAGTGCCACCGCGCCGCCCAGCAGCACCGCAAACAAATCGAGTGAAATCGCGCCGAGAATTTCCTTACGCTGCCAGATGAAACCGACGCCGGCGAACAAACGCTGCAGGCTCACCGGTTCAGCCGGCGGCGGCACATGATCGATGCGGATCAACATCACACACAAGGCTGCACACAAAAACAGCACCGCGCTGACCAGATACACCGCACTCGCCCCCGCCGCGTAGATCAAACCACCGAGCGCCGGGCCGGCGATGATGGCGGCTTCCGCCCCGCCGGCGCTCAACGCCAACGCGCGCGGCAACACCGCAGCCGGTACCAACAACGGCCCCAACGCTTGCTGGGTCGGCATCTGAAACGCGCGCGTTGCGCCAAGCAGCACCGACGCCACCAGCAATGCCTCACGGCCGATCCAGCCATGCAGATTACCGGCCACCAATCCGACCGCGACCAACAATTGTCCAGCCAGACACCAGCCCAACACGTAACGGCGATCGAAACGATCCGCGACATGACCCACCATCAGCACCAGCGCTAACGAAGGCAGAAATTGCGCCAGCCCGATCAGACCGAGATCGTAGGCGCTATGGGTCAGGTCATACATTTGCCAGCCGACGATGACCATCATCATCTGACTGGCCATCGTGGTGGCGACACGCGCACACAGGAAATAGCGGAAAGAAGGATAGGCGCGCAGCGGATTGGTCATGGGAAAACAATGCGGAGAAACTCCGTCATCATGCCCGATTTCGCCACCTGCCGCCGCCGGACGCTCAAGCGCGCCATTGCCACCAGGCGCATGCGATCAGTACCAGCATCAGCACGACGGCGGCAGCCAGCAAAACCAGCGCCGCCTTCTTCACGCTCGCCGCGCGCGCGGCGGCCCGGATGCGCGCGTTCGCCAGCACGGTTTCCGGCAGCAGACGAAACGCCAGCGCCAGGCCGAGCGGCACGATGACGAGATCATCGAGCAGGCCGACGAAGGGAATCACATCCGGTATCAGATCGATCGGACTGAAGGCATACAGAACAGCCAGCACGGCGACCAGCTTCGCCTGCCAGGGCGCGGCCGGATCGCGCAGGGCATAGAACAAGGCGAGCGCATCACGGCGCAGAAAGCGAGCCCGCGCCAGCAGACGCGAGCGGATCGATGGCATCACGTGCCTCTGACCTGACTGATTTTTTCGGACCGAACTAATCTGGAATAGCTCTGGTTAATAAATCGGTTTTCAGCTTCCTGCTAAACGCTTCTGGTGTTTCGTAATTCAAGCTCGAATGCGGCCTGACGGTATTGTAATGCCGTCGCCAATCCTCGATGACGACCTTGGCCTCGATACGGTTTCTGAACCACTCCATTGCCAAGCATTCGTCCCGGAATTTCCCATTGAAGCTTTCCGTCGTCCCGTTCTGCCAGGGCTTGCCCGGATCGATCAGCGCGCATTCAATACCTTGCTCCGTCACCCATTTCAAGAGCGCCACGCTGACGAACTCCGGCCCATTGTCGCTTCTCAGGTAGCGCGGTGCACCGCGCACACTGACCAGCCGGGACAAGACCTCGATCACCCTTGCCGAACGGATCGATCCGGCCACGTCTATTGCCAGCGATTCACGCGTATATTCGTCTACGACTGTCAGGCACTTGAGTTGCTGGCCGTTGGCGCAGGCATCAAATACAAAATCATAGCTCCATACCGAATTGGCGACGGCTGGTGCCAATGGTCGGGGCCGGCTTGCCGCTACACGCTTCCTGGAGCGTTTCTTGGGGACTTGCAGGCCATGTTCTGCCCATAGACGGCGGCAACGATCACTGCCAACTTCAATGCCTTCGCGCCCAAGGAATACCCGAATACGTCGAGAACCATAACGCGGATACTGTTGCGACAGTCGCTGCATGGCATTGACGACCGGCGCATTCTTCAACGGCACGCCGGGAACATAGAAAAGAGACGATCTGGCCACTTGCATCAGCGCACAGGCCCGCCGTTGCGGCATGCCACGTTCAATGGCATACAGAGCCGCAATACGGCGAGCAGGTGCGCTCACCACTTTTTTGCGGCGATCTCCTTCATGATTTCAATTTCAAGATCGCGCTCTGCCAGAAGTTTTTTGAGCCGTGCATTCTCCTGCGACAAGGCCTTGAACTCTTTCACATCATCGGCTGCCATGCCGGAAAAGCGTTTGCGCCAGCTGTAGATGCTTTGCTCGCTCACGCCATGCTTCTTGGCCACTTCGGCTATCGGCGCCTTGTCGGCTTCCCGCAAAATCCGGACGATTTGTTCGTCGCTGTATCGGCTCTTCTTCATTGCTCCCTCTCGGTTTGGGAGCTATTCTCTCAAATTACTTTCGGTCCGAAAATCTCAGCACAGGTCA
>JAFECY010000099.1 GCA_018241865.1 Pseudomonadota bacterium
ACTTATCCCCTCCGGCGTCGCGCACCATGAAAATCGCTCAATCCCAGATCGACTTGTCTAGCCAGCGCAGCTATCAGCAGCAATCCGTGCTGCATGAAAGGCTCAACGCTTGGATTGGCGAGCGCCCTGGCAGCCAACCGGCCAGCGCCAGCCGCGCCGACATTTCCAGCGCCGGCCGCGCGGCGTTGGCGGCCGAACCCGCCGACGTTAGTCCAGCCGTTGACAACAAGGATGCCGAACAAGAGCTCGATCCACGCAGCCTGTTGCTCAAGCTGCTGGTCGAAGCCCTGACCGGCGAAAAAATCAATGTGCCCCAGTTCAAGCTGCAAGCACCCGGCACGCCGGCCATTGCCAACCCAAATCAAGCCGCGTCATCGGCGCCATCTTCTCCATCGCCGGCCGGTTATGGCGTCGAATACGACCGCCACGAGGAATACCACGAAGCCGAAACCACCCGCTTCAGCGCCGCCGGCGTCGTCAAAACCGCTGACGGTCAAGAAATTCACTTTCAGGTCGAGCTGCAGATGGCGCGCGCATTCCACCAAAGCAGCGATGTCAGCATCCGCCTTGGCGACGCCGCCCGTCAGCGCAAAGATCCGCTGGTCATCAATTTCAACGGCAACGCCGCGCAACTCACCGGCCCGCAAACCAGCCTCGATCTCGATGGCGACGGCAACAAAGAAACCTTCGCCTTCGTCGGTGCCGGCAGCGGCTTCCTCGCGCTCGACCGCAACGGCAACGGCCGCATCGACAACGGTACGGAATTATTCGGCGCGCGCAGTGGCGATGGCTTCGGCGAACTGGCGCAACTCGATAGCGATGGCAATGGCTGGATCGACGAAAACGACCCCGGCTACGCCACACTCAAAATCTGGATCAAGGATGCCGACGGCCAAGACCAATTGCTCGGCCTTGTCCAAGCAAAAATCGGCGCGATCTACTTAGGCAGCGTCGGCACCGACTTCGCGCTCAAGGACGCGGCCAATCAAGAACAGGGCATGATTCGGCGCAGCGGCATATATCTAACAGAAGACGGTAAGGCGGGAACGGTACAGAAAGTGGATGTAACGGTTTGAGCGACGGCAGGCGACCGTGGCGCAGCCTTCGAGTTTGACTGACCGACGCAACCAAAAAAACAAAGGCCCCGCAGGGCCTTTGGCTTTCCAACCAAGCGCGATCGGTTTACTTCACCCCCATCAAGCGATCCATCATTCTCTTGATCGTTGCAATCTGCACGCCGTCGCGCACCGCATAGTCGGTGCTGCTATAGCCCCACCAGTCCCAGCAACCGAGCGGATTTTGCGTGGGCGTACCGAGCTTGCCGCTAGAGGAAATTTGCGGGTAGAGCACGATGATGTTGTTGGCTTCCGCCCACTCGTTGTAGCCGGCATTGCGCGCGTATCGGTCGCCCACATAGGCTTGCCCTTGCTGACAACCATGCAGGGCAACGTGCAGCTTGCACGTTTCGCCACGCTGGCAGGCATTCGGCACATACACTAGAGCACTGGCATCGAAGGCATCGCTATCGCGTGTCGCGCCGCGAAATTCATCTTGGTTGAACTGCATCAAGTTAGCCGGCACGGCCGCCACGCGCGGTTTGAGTGCGCCGTGGATCCAGTTGAGCATCGCACCGGGCAGGTCGAAGTTGCAGTTGTTGATGTAGGGCTCTTCGGCGGCATCGCACGCGGTCTTGCCGGTATCAACGATCATGGCGTGCCCGGCCGGCAGGTCGTTTTTGTAGATGATGTTTTTCTCGGCCGTGAATTTGCTGTAGAAAACACGATTTTCAGCAACGACGGTCGGCTTGATGGTGGTGTCCTTGAGACCGTTGAAAATATACACTTTCGTGTTCGCCAGATTGCTGACGTCGTCGATACTTTTCCCCGACCATGCTTGCGCGGTCTCGACCGCAAATTCGGTGCGAAACGGCACGCCATCGGCCGGTTGCACGCAATTCGACAACGCGGTAATCACATTGCCTTCGCCGCAATAATAGGCCGGTCCAGCAATGATGCCGATACCGCGCTTGAACAGCGAGGAGTACGCCACGTGCAATTGCGTCGCCATCGCCGCGCCGGATGAAATGCCGGAAACGGATACTTGTTCCGGGTCGATCCGGTATGACTGGAGTTTGTCATCCGGCGTCGCGGCGCAAGCAATAAAGGATGCGCTTGCCGCGAACATCGCGAAGATGAAAGTGAAAAAGCGGCGCTGCCCGCTTTGATGCGATAGTGTGTGCATGTTGATTCCTGAACGAGTAAGGATGGAGCGAAATGTGCCGGAGAATGCAATGATCGCTCGGCTTATCACATGGCGATCAATCGATGTACTGGCCACCCATGAAGTCCGCCATCTGCACATTCTGGGCGCGCAGACGTTGACTGAGCAACCTAGCGAGCCGCGATAGGAGTTGCACGGCCAGCGGCGCATGTTGGTCGAGAATGGCCTCGAAATTCTGCCGACTCAACACCAGCACCAAGCTGTCTTCCTTCGCAAGACAGGTAGCGGAGCGCGCTTGCTGGTCGATGATGGACATTTCGCCGACGGTGCTGCCCGGCGTGACGTTGACTAAATCCTGCATGTGGCCGCTGGTGTCGGCTTTGTAGATTTCCATTTCGCCGCGTATCAGCAGGAACATAAAACTGCCGGGGTCGGCCTCTTTGAACACGACGGTGCCGGCCTTGATGCGATAGCCCTGCAGATAATCCGCCAGAAAAGCAACTTCCTCTTTCGCCAGAGAAGAAAACATGTTGGCGCCGGCCAGCATTTCA
>JAFECY010000009.1 GCA_018241865.1 Pseudomonadota bacterium
ATAAGCGGCGGCATCGGGTTGATATAATCCCCATCTGCCAAGGAAAGGATGGATCATGAAAATCGCCAAGAATACCGTAGTGACCCTGCACTACACGCTGTCGGATGCGCAAGACAACCTGATCGAGGAAAGCCAGGAGCCGATGGTTTATTTGCACGGCGGTTATGGCAATACTCTGCCGAAGATCGAGGAAGCGCTGGATGGCAAGGAAGCTGGTTTCGCAACCAAAATTCAGGTCGAGCCGGAAGATGCTTTTGGCGATTACGATGCCGCTCTGGTCAAGATCGAGGATCGCAAACGCTTGCCCACGCCCTTGGAAGTCGGCATGCAGTTCGAGGGCACGCCGGACGAAGGCGACGACGAGCAAGAGTCACTGATTTTCACCGTTACCGACATTGCCGATGACAAGGTGGTGCTGGATGGGAATCATCCCTTGGCGGGTATTGCGTTGCGCTTCTCTTTGAAGGTGGCCGAAGTGCGCGTCGCCAGCGATGAAGAAATCGCCCACGGCCATGTACATGGCGCGCATGGTCATCATCATGGCGATGACGAGGATGATGATGGCGACCAGTTTCGCAGCGTGACGTTGCAATAGTCGAAAGTGTCGTTGATACTAAAAAACCGCAGTGCCGACTGCGGTTTTTTTATTGCGGTGCTGCGTTGTTTCCTTCGATAACGCGGAAGGGCATGGTCTGATGCGGGGTAATCACCAATCTGATCCAGCCGGAAGTCAGCGCTAAGTCGCCCAAATTGTTGCGCCAAGTGATAGTGGGGATTGGATTGCGCACGGTTTGGGGGGCGTTGTGCACGAGGAGTATTTTGCCGGGAAATTTTTCTGCTAGATGATGCAATTGTTTGCGGACTTCGGCAAAACCGTCGCGCTTGTCTTCACCGCCCGGCGTGAATAAAGGCGCACCATCGCAAAACAGGACGAGCGCGCTCGCTTGCGAACGTGCGATTAACGAGAACAAGCGATGCAGCCAGTCTTGATTGGCGATCAGGCGGTCTTCAAATTCGCCGTTGCGACCGGCTGCGGCTAGGTAATGATTGTTTTCAGCCGGTAGGTTGATAGTGGCGAACAGCACATTGCCGACTTCCCAGCGCACGTTTTCGCTGTAGCTGCGGAATTTCGGATTGGCGGATTGCCGCATCAATGGCAGCTTGCTTGCGCCGAGCGAAAAATCGCCGCTGAAAAATAATTCGCGCACCCGGTTCAGGCGGTCGATTGCTGCCGTGCGACCATTGCTATAACGGCAGGCGATCCAATCGCTACCTGCTGCCGATACGATCAAGCCATTTTTCGAAGCATCGAATAGCGCTTTACGCTGTTCGTATAACTCGTCGCTGCAGGGTTCCTTGATCGTCTTGATGCCACCCGCCACGACGAAGGCTAAATTAGCGGCGTCGGTGGCGGTGAGCATGTCGCGCAGACTGGCATCGTCGGCGTTGGAATGGGCGATGACGGCCACCTCGAATTCTTCTATCGTGGCCAAAGCTGGCAAGGTAATCAGTGTTAACCAGCATGTCAGCAGACAGCGAAGAATCTGCTTCATTGCGCGGACTCACTGAGTTGTTTTAATTGGTATAGCGCATCCAGTGCCGCGCGCGGCGACAGACTATCCGGGTCGATCGCGTTCAATGCCGACAAAACGGGGTGTTCATGCGTGGTCGGTGGATCTTCCACTTGCGCTGCGACACTGGCGAACAGATCGAATTGTGGCGCGGCCTGCACCGAATGCGCCTCCAGCGCGGCCAGATGCTTGCGCGCGGCACGGATCACGTTTGCCGGCACGCCGGCCAGTTGTGCCACCTGCAAACCATAACTTTGCGACGCTGGGCCAGCTTGCACCGCGTGCAGAAAAACAATGCTGTCTTTGTGTTCGACTGCTGATAGATGCACGTTGGCAGCGCTCGGATGCGTTTCCGGCAATTGCGTCAGCTCGAAATAATGGGTGGCGAACAGGGTGAAGCTTTTTGCGCTGTCGATCAGATAGCGAGCGATGGCCCAAGCTAGCGCCAGACCGTCGAAGGTCGAGGTGCCGCGCCCGACTTCATCCATCAGCACCAGCGACTGTTCCGTTGCGCCGTTCAGGATGGCGGCCGATTCGGTCATCTCGACCATGAAGGTCGAGCGGCCGCCGGCCAGATCGTCGGCGGCGCCGATGCGGGTGAAGATGCGGTCGATCGGGCCGATGGTGGCTTGCGATGCGGGGACAAAACTGCCGACGTAGGCCAGCAGGGTAATCAGCGCAACTTGACGCATGTAAGTTGATTTGCCGCCCATGTTGGGGCCGGTAATCAGCAGTAGCTTGCGTTCGGTGGACAGCTCGCAATCGTTGGCGATGAAACGCTCGATCTGATTTTCAACGACCGGATGCCGGCCTTGTTTGATGGCGATGGTGGGTTCGCTCTCCAGTTGCGGCGCGCACCAATTGTTGCGCAAAGCATGCTCGGCCAACGCGGTCAGCGTATCGAGCTGCGCCATCGCCTGCGCAATCGCTTGCAGCGTGCCGATGTGCGAGCCGAGGTCGCGCAGCACCTGCTCGTACAAGAATTTCTCGCGCGACAGGGCACGATCCTGCGCCGACAAGGCTTTGTCCTCGAAGGCTTTTAATTCCGGCGTGATGTAACGCTCGGCGTTTTTCAGGGTTTGGCGGCGGCGGTAGTCGTCCGGCACCTTGTCGGTCTGGCCATGCGTGACTTCGATGTAAAAGCCATGCACCTTGTTGTATTCGACGCGCAGATTATTGATGCCGGTGCGGGCGCGTTCGCGGGTTTCCAGATCGACCAAAAATTGGCCGGCGTTTTCCGATAGGCCGCGCAATTCATCTAGTTCAGTATCGAAGCCGCGCGCAATTACGCCGCCGTCGCGCACCATCGCGGCTGGCTCCAGCGCAATGGCGCGCTCCAGCAGATCGAGGCATTCGCCGGGTGTGGCCAGTGCTTCTTGGATCGCATGCAGCAAAGGCGCATCGGCCTCTTGCACGCACATGCCGACGTAGCCGCGCAGCGAAGGTAGGTGTTGTAGGCCGGCGCGTAAGCCCGCCAGATCGCGCGGTCGCGCTGACAGCAGCGCAATGCGAGTGGTGATGCGTTCGATGTCCGGCACATTGGCCAGCGTGGACGACAGGCCGGCGCTGGCATCGTTGCGCATCAATGCATGAATGGCGGCATGGCGCGACTGTGCCACGGCTTGCTCGCGGCGCGGATGATGCAGCCAGTGACGCAGCAGGCGCGAACCCATCGAGGTGCGGCAATGGTCGAGCGTGGAGAACAGGGTCGGGCCGCTCGCGCCGCTCTCTTGGCCACGCAGGGTTTCGGTCAATTCGAGATTGCGCCGGGTCGCGGCATCGAGGCCGATGAATTCGTTTTCAGACTCGACGGTAAGCGTGCGGACATGTTGTAGTCCTTTACCTTGCGTCGTGTGCGCGTAGCGTAGTAGTGCACCGGCCGCACCGATGGCGGCGTTCAACTGTTCCGCACCGAAACCGGCTAGGCTAGCGACGGCGAGTTGTTCAAGCAAAGTTTTTTTGCCGTTGGCTTGATCGAAATGCCAGCCGGGGACGCCGGTTTCGCGTGCCGGCAGATTGCGTATCGCTGCGTTCTCAACATCGTCGGCGATCAGAATTTCCGCCGGCGCGATGCGTTCCAGTTCCTGACGCAGTCGGTTCGTGCAGGAGGCGGTGTCGCCGGAAAATTCCATCAACTTCAGCACGCCACTCGCCAGCGACAGCCAAGCCAGCCCGACGCTGACTGTTTTGCGCTGTGTGATTTGGTGCAGTGCTAGCAACGGGCGATCGGATTTTTCTGGCAGTAAATCGGCATCGGTCAGCGTGCCCGGCGTGACGACGCGCATCACCTTGCGCTCGACGGGGCCCTTGCTGGTAGCCGGGTCGCCGATCTGTTCGCAGATGGCGACTGATTCGCCCAGCTTGATAAGTTTGGCGAGATATTGCTCGCAAGCGTGAAAGGGCACGCCCGCCATTTTGATCGGATTGCCGTTGGAGGTGCCGCGCTGCGTAAGCGTGATGCCGAGCAGGCGCGCCGCCTTTTCGGCATCCTCGAAAAACAATTCGTAGAAATCACCCATCCGGTAAAACACCAGTGTGCCCGGATAGTCTCCTTTGATGCGCAAATATTGCTGCATCATCGGCGTATGATTTTTGAATTCTGGCGTTTGCTCGGACTGCACGTCTGCCCTGTTCTGTTGATGCGGCTCAGCCATCTTGACGCATTGAGGCTGTCGCATTGAGGCTGCTTTTGAGGGCTGAAATTTTATCACGCAGAGGCAGGCATTCCCCCCACCGTCTATCGGCCTCGTCCACCCGATCGATGCGGCGGCCCGCGTCTTTCTCCTGTCGGGCTGGTAGCGTTCCGGGTAGGAGAGTTTGGTTTGCCGAAACCGCTCGTCCCTGATTTGTTTGGTTTGCTCCGACTCTGCCCTTGACGTCCGCCGCGTCCTTGGCGGTGATCTTCGCTGCGTAACTGGATCGGCTGCGCTTTCGCATGCGGATCAGGTTCAAATCCGGGAATGACTTCGCTGGGTATCTCGCGCTTGATGAAGCGTTCGATATCATGCAGCAAGCCGTGTTCATCGACGCAGACCAGCGATACCGCTTCGCCCGTTGCGCCGGCGCGGCCGGTGCGGCCGATGCGGTGCACATAATCTTCCGGTACGTTCGGCAAATCGTAATTAACCACATGCGGCAATTGGTCGATGTCGATGCCGCGCGCGGCGATGTCGGTGGCGACCAAGACTTGCAGGCTGGCGTCCTTGAATTCCGCCAGCGCCCGCGTGCGCGCGGCTTGACTCTTGTTGCCGTGGATCGCCATGGCGCTGATGCCGTCCTTGCCCAGTTGTTCGACCAGCTTGTTGGCGCCGTGTTTGGTACGAGTGAAGACCAGCACTTGGAACCAGTTACGTTCTTTGATGAGGTGCGCCAAAAGCGGATGTTTGCGATTGCGGTCCACCGGGTGGATTTTCTGCGAGATGACTTCGACGGTCGAATTGCGGCGCGCCACTTCGATCATCGCCGGCTTGTTCAGCAAGCCATCGGCCAGCGCCTTGATCTCGTCAGAGAAGGTGGCCGAGAACAGCAGGTTCTGGCGTTTCGGTGGCAGGACAGCCAGTACGCGTTTGATGTCGCGGATGAAGCCCATGTCGAGCATGCGGTCGGCTTCGTCCAGCACCAAAATTTCTACTTGCTTCAGATTGACGGTGCCTTGCTGCAAATGGTCGAGTAGGCGGCCCGGTGTGGCCACCAAAATATCGACGCCTTTTTTCATCAGCGCGATTTGCGGATTGATGTTGACGCCGCCGAACATCACGGCAGAGGTCAGCTTGAGATATTTGCCGTAAGTCTTGACGCTGTCCTCGACTTGCGCCGCCAGTTCGCGGGTGGGTGTCAGGATCAGAGCGCGGATCGGTCGCGCCGTACCATTGCCGGCA